>JAITBE010000014.1 GCA_031283755.1 Spirochaetaceae bacterium | reverse complement strand
TCGGACCAACGACAGTAGGACCAACAACCGTAAGCCCGACGACTACCGGACCAACAACGATAGGACCGACAACGGTTGCCCCAACAACAACAGTAACACCTCAAGTTCAAGGTGTTACCTCCTCCGGTATTGGTAGATTCCGGCTGCAGGTAGGCATCTTCGCGGACGAACCATCCGCCCAGGGTATGGTTCTCCGGCTCAGAAACGTAGGGCTTAATCCTGCTTATGAAATTTCTAACAACTACTACCGGGTCGTTATTGCCGGAGTACCGGCGACGGATCTTGACACCATAACCCGGCGCATAAACGCCGCGGGCTTTACGGATATCCTTATTAGAACAGAACCGTAAAGTTTTATCTTTCCATTCGGGACCCCTCCGCAAGGGTTTTAAGCAGGAGACGTTCCAGCTTACCATGAGCGGGGGACCCGTAGGTCCGTTCCGTAGGGTCCAAGGAAATTCTTTTGTCCAGGACTATCCCCCCGGGAGGACGGGTCAGAACCAGGATCCGTTCCCCAAGGTAAACGGCCTCCCGGGGATCGTGGGTTACGGTGAGGGCCCGGCGCTTTTCCTTTTTGATAAGATCCAGGAGTATGTCCATAAGTTCCAGCCTGAGGGGAATATCCAGGGACTGAAAAGGTTCATCCAGAAGAATGAGGGAACCGGGATACGCAAAAGCCCGGGCCATAGAAACCCGTTGCCGCTCTCCTCCGGAAAGTTCATCCGGGTAGGCGCCGGTTTTATCCCCCAGGGAAACCATTTCCAGAAAATACCGGGCCCGGTTCCCGGCTTCCTCTTTTCCCAGAGGGCCTTCGATGGGAAGCATCACGTTTTCCAAAACCTTATACCAGGGAAGAAGCCGAGGCTCCTGAAAAATAAAAGAAACCTTTTCTATTTTTCCCGGCTCTCCCCCAAGACGGATCTCTCCGGACCGGGGTTCTAAAAGACCGGCTATAAGCCGCAAGAGGGTGGTCTTGCCACAGCCTGAAGGGCCCAAAATTACGACAGGATTCTCTTCATCCATGTCCAGGGATATATTTTCAAAAAGGGGACTCTCGGTAAAGGAAAAGGATATATTTTTAAGGGAAAGACCAGGGAGCCGCTTCATGAGGTAAGTCCCCGTTTTTTAAAGACCGAAAGGAGCAGGCTGAGGAGGGATTGGGAAAGAGCCGCGGCAAAAACCGTGGCCGCAGTCCAGGCAAAAAGCTCCGGTGTTTCAAGCTGGGCTTTAGCCTGCTGCATCCCCGTTCCCAGGGACCGTACAGGTTGTACCAGTACTTCAGCGGCTACCACTACCTTCCAGCACAGGGAAAGGGAGCTCCGGAGCCCCCCCAGGATAAAGGGAACCAAGGTAGGGATATAGAGCCGTCTGAGGGTTTCGGCCCGGGACAAGCGGTAGACCCGCAAAAGTTCGACAAGCCGGGAATCCACCGCCCCTATCCCGGCCATGGTATTGGCGGCCATCATGGGGAATATCATGAGGAAGGCGGTAAACACCGGGGTCCGTTCCGAGCCAAGCCAGAGAAAAGCGATGAGGATCACCGCCATTACCGGGGTAGCGGAGACAACTGAAAAAAGGGGTCGAAAAAGGGCCGCGGCCCGTTTGTCAAGTCCCGCGGCGATCCCCGCCAAAACCCCCAGGGGTACGGATATAAAGATACCTAAAACCACCCGGACAAAACTATTCCCCAGGGAACGGAGAAAGGTTTCAGTGGTAATGAGGGCCGCAAACCGGATAAAAACCGGCAACGGTCCCGGAAAAAGCAGGATACTTCCCGAATATCCGGACGCGAGTTCCCAGAGCAAAAGAAGCAGGAAAACCCCCAAAAGTCCGAATACAGGAGAATACTTCCCCGGTTTGTTATTTTTTATCATCCCCCTGCTAAAATCTCCTCCCGCTAGAGCTTAAGATAAAAACCAGCCGGCGGCAGGGCGCCCCCTATCGCCGCCGGAGAAAATTCCAGGAAGATCGTAAAGAGGGCCTCCAGGGACGCCCTGGCCTCCATCGCAGGGATAAACACATAATTACTCCGGGGTATGGCGGCGCTTACCACGGCGGCCCTGAGCCCCAGATCGTGTTTTTCCACCAAGGCTCCCGCTTCTCCGGGATGAGCGATAACCCACCGGATAGAATTTTCATATGCTTCCAGAATAGTCCTTATCACATCAGGCCGGGACCGGGCAAACTCGGCATCGACCACCAAGACCGTCATGGGAAAATTTCCCTTACCCCCGGCCTTGATCCATTCGGCCTCAATATCGGCAATTTCCCGCAGACCGGGCTTTCCATTCCGGGCCATGGTGGCAAAGGGCTCCGGAAGCAGGGCGGTAGCGATCCTTCCCGCAATCAGGGACTGAGCAATTTCCGGGTAGGCCAAGGCGTATCCCAGCTGTATATCCCGGCCGGGGTTTATCCCCCGGGAGATGAGGATCCGCCGGAATACCAAATCCGGGGTTGCTCCCTGACCGGCGACCTCCACGGTCTTACCCCGGAGGTCTTCAATACCCTGCACCGCCGGATCAGAACTTAAAAGACTCAACATCCCCGTACCGACCACCGCGGCGATTTGCAAGGACCTTCCCCCGGAGGCTATCTTGGCCGCCATATTGGGGGGCAAGATCCCGACCTTGGCTTCCCCCGAAAGAAACCGGGCCGCTAGGAGATCCGCCTGGGCCAGGGCTTCCGGACGGATGTTCATTCCCGCCACTACCGGAGGATTTTCAAAAAGCCGGATCATCCCCACCCCGGAAGGTCCTTTAATACCGTATATGGTAAGGGACGATTGGGCGCCGAGAAAACCCGTAAGACAGCCAAAAAAGAAACAAAAAAACCATCCCTGTTTATATACTTTCATATTTTTTACTCCTCTTATGGCGGTAATATATCAGAGTTGTTATCATTCCGGCAAGCAAGAGGAATATATTGAGAATAAAGGGCAGATCACGGGAAAAACCCGAGAGGATCCCCCCTATCCAGCCGAAGGGAGAGGTGGAAAACATGATGATCATGTGCTGGATCGCCATTACCCGGGCCCGTTCGGCAACATTCACATGGAGGGCTACCAAGGATTCGGCGAGCATGGCCAGGATCCCCGCGCCGAACCCGTCGAAGACCAGGGACAGGCAGAGTATACCGTATTTTAAGACCCCTTCCGTTGGGGCGCTTATAAGGATGGTCTGACCTACCATATAGCTGGCGAAACCGAGGATCAATGGAGTCCGTAAACTTACCTTGGTAAGGTGGGGAATGACCGTAAAGAAAAAAACGAGGGCGATGACAGAACGCAGCATGGGGAAAAAAGGTAAAAGGGAATCGGGGACCATCAGTTTTTTACTGGCAATAACCTGCCAGAAGGTGGTATTGATCATCCCCACGGCGCCCACCAGGGCGGTAATGATGAGAGCGAAGATCGTTCCTGGGGACTTCCCCATGATCCGCAAAACCCCGCCGTATCCGCCCAGGAGGGAAAAGATAGTTTTTCCCCGGGTTTCCCGGATCCGTATCATCCCGGTACCGGTCTCTTTGGAACAAATAAAAAGGATTATCAATTTAAGGGTCATCACCACAAAGGCGTTGATATAGAGGATCCTGATGGCGGGGACCAGGGTTAGCCGGGATACCAAAATAGAAGAGATAGGGGCAAAAAGGGCGGAAAGCTGACCGGATACAATCACCAGGGAGTAGATCCGGGTAATCTGACTCTTTTCGGCATCCTCCACCATGAGGCAGTCCCAGGAGTTGGTCGGCACCTTCATAATGCCGTTAAAAAGGGCGGCAACCAAAAAAAACCAAAAATTCTCCGCCCGAATCCAAATGAGACAGGGAATGGACCAGGCAAAAAAATCAAAGATGGCGGTAGTTTTTCGCCGGCCGAGTTTATCGGTAATAGCGCCGCTTAGAAAGGCAAAAACCACCTGGGAAAGCATATACACCGAGGCGATAAACCCAACTTCGACGTCGTTCAGGCCCACGGCGAGCATATAAACCGATGCATAGGGCAGACAGAGGTTCATAGAAAGCCCCCAGAGGGGTTCGGTATACACACAAGCCCGCGGATTTCCCCGGAGGCTCACCAGGGTTTTGATAAGTGGGTTATTCACGTTGTTATACGAAGGATCCTGTCCCTTATTAGACTCCTGTCTTAAACCACCAGGGTTTTATGGGTTTCCTTAAGCTGTTTTCTGATGGGAAGTTTCTGAGGGCATTTATCTTCACAAACTCCGCATTCCACACAGGCCGCCGCATTCTTATACATCATCCAGGGCACTTTACCGATTTGGGCATAAGTTTTTTTGGCAAATTCGGTAATCTGATATACCCGATGGTAATTCATCAGGGTAAAGAGCTCGGGAATATTAAGGCCCTGGGGACAGGGCATACAGTACTTACAGCCGGTACAATATAGGCCCGCAAGCCGCTCGTTTTCCTTCATCATTCCAAGGATCCGTTCCTGTTCATCGGGAGTCAAAGGGGCGGTATTATCCGCAATGGCGGCGTTTTCTTCCAACTGTTCTATGGAACTCATCCCCGATAGGGCGATATGAATGTGGGGATTGGAAAAAACATACCGGAGGGCCACTTCGGCGGAACTATGTAATTTGCCGGGTAATAAATCCTGGATAACCTTGGTGGGCGCCCCAAGCCGGCCGCCTCCGACCGGCCCCATCACCGCGACACCCAATCCCTCGCCATAGGCAAAATCTATGTCCTTGGAATTGGAATGATCCAGCAGATTGTATTGACAGAGGAGGGAGGAAATTTCCCCCTCTCCCCGGCGGATTATCTCCGCCATATTACCCGGGGCATCGTGGAAGGAAAAGGAGATATGCCGTATCACCCCCTGGGCTTTGAGTTTTTTCGCCCGGCTAAAGGGACCATCGGGGATATTGATCTTATTGATAAAGGCATCCAGAGTTATACCCCAAAAATGATAAAAATCAATATAGCCGGTATCCAGCTTTTTGAGGGATGTTTCAAGCCTTTTTTCATAATCATCCCCGGAATCATTTTCAATCGGGTTTTTGGTTGAAAGGAATATCTTTTCCCTCCTTCCCCCCTTTAGCGCCTTACCGACGATGATCTCGCTCAGGGTATCACAATACCCCGGGGCGGTATCGAAGTAATTCACTCCCAGGTCCATGGCCCGGTGAATCAGGGCTATGCTTTTTTCCTCGTCAAAAACAGTCTTGCCGTTCTTTTCATAGCTCGGAAGACGCATACATCCAAGGCCAAGCCGGGAAACTTCCAGACCGGTCTTTCCATAGGTAACGTACCGCATAACTAAGTCCCTCTCTTTTTGCATTATGGCTCTAAAAATACCCAGAGGCTTTTTCAAAATTCGGTTGATTCTGAAAACACCTCCCTAATAAGGTAACATGTCCGATAAAGATTATCAATTGAGAGAATTTCAAAATCCGGATTAACACTCAAACCGGCCTTGGCGTTTCTCTACCCCCACTCCTTATACAATATAAAAAAACGCCGGATACCTCCGGCGTTTTTGACATTGAAAGGAATTTTACCTGGTAACGGCTTTGGACCCCCGCTTTCCGGGCCGGCCTGTTTTTTTCGATTGAACGGATTTAGCAGGTTTATCCGCTTTAACGGATTTACGCACCTTTTCCGTTTTATCTTTGGATGCCTTTTTGTTGGCCGGGCCCGGAATTGTATTTTTAATTACCGCCTGGGCTCCCGCAAGCCGGGCAATAGGCACCCGGTAGGGAGAACAGGAAACGTAGTTTAATCCCGCCCGAAAACAAAAATCAATGGTGGCGGGATCGCCACCGTGCTCTCCGCAGATACCCATTTTGAGCTTTGGATTGATCTGACGCCCCTGTTCCACGGCGCTCCGAATGAGGAATCCTACCCCTTCTTCATCAATAGACTTAAAGGGATCCACATCCAAGACCTGATGCTGCAAATAGGTAGGTAAAAAGGAGGCTACGTCATCCCGGCTGAAGGCAAAGGTCATCTGGGTAAGATCGTTGGTGCCGAAACTGAAAAAATCCGCATATTTGGCAACATGCCCCGCCCGAATCGCCGCCCGGGGCACCTCTATCATGGTACCGATTTTGATGTTGAGTTTTACCCCCTCCTGGTCGAGGACCTGCTTTATCACGGCCTCCGCGTTAGGACGGAGCAGTTTTAATTCCCGGGCGGTAACCACGATGGGGATCATAATCTCCGGATCCACCGGGACTTTGTTCTTGATACAATCCGCCGCGGCCAAGGCAATAGCTTCAACCTGCATATCGTAAATTTCAGGATACGTTATGGCCAAACGGCAGCCCCGATGTCCCAACATGGGGTTTATCTCATGGAGTTTTTCAATCTTGGGCAGGAGTTTTGAGGATTTAATATTAAGATAGGCCGCAAGCTCCGCAACTTCTCTTTTGGTCTGGGGAACGAATTCATGCAGGGGGGGATCCAGGAGCCGGATGATCACCGGACGGCCCTCCATGGCACTGAAGATACCGAAAAAGTCCTTCCGCTGGAGGGGAAGGATCTTCCGTAATGCCTCCTTCCGTTCTTCCGCCGTCTCTGCCACAATCATAGCCCGAAAGTGGATGAGTTTTTCCTTTTCAAAAAACATATGCTCTGTACGGCAAAGTCCCACTCCCTGGGCACCGAATTCAAAGGCCCGTTTGGCATCTTCGCTCTGATCCGCATTGGTCCTGATCTCAAAACCCTTAATCGAACCCCGTACCGAAGAAGCGCGGATATCGTCGCACCAACTCAGGAAAGTTTTCATATCTTCGGATATCTCCGGTACCGCCAGGGGAAGCTTGCCTTCATATACAAAACCGGAAGAACCGTCAATGGTAATCCAGTCCCCTTCCTTAAAGATCTTACCGCCGATATTCACCTTTTTGCCCTGAACCTGCACCTCCTTCGCCCCGGCCACACAGGGAGTTCCCATACCCCGGGCAACCACCGCCGCATGGCTGGTCATGCCTCCGGTGGAGGTGAGGATTCCCTGGGAAACCACCATACCGCCGATATCCTCAGGGCTGGTATCCTGCCGGACGAGGAGTACCTTCTCCCCCCGGGTGTGCCAGTCTTCCGCTTCCTTGGCGGAAAACACGATCCTGCCGCAGCCGGCCCCGGGGGATGCATTAAGCCCCTGGGTGAGGGAACGGGCATTCATGATGGCCGCAGGATCGATCATAGGATGGAGCATCTGATCCAGATGTTCGGGGGTTACCCGGAGGATCGCGGTATTCTTATCGATCAGTTTTTCGGCGACCATATCCACCGCGCATTTAACCGCGGCAGCTCCGGTCCGTTTGCCGCTCCGGGTCTGGAGAATAAAGAGTTTTCCCTGCTGGACGGTGAATTCCATGTCCTGCATATCCCGGAAATGTTTTTGCAGCCGGTTCTTAATATCCACTAATTGTTGGTAGATCTGTTTGTTTTCCTGCTCCAGGGCGGCGATCTTTTCCGGGGTTCTGATCCCCGCTACCACATCTTCCCCCTGGGCGTTCATGAGGTATTCCCCATAAAATTCGTTTTTACCCGTGGAAGGATCCCGGCTAAAACAAACACCGGTTCCCGAATCATCACCGAAGTTGCCGAACACCATGGATTGAATATTTACCGCCGTACCCTTGATATTTTTAATATCATTAAGCTCCCGGTATTTGATAGCCCGTTCGTTCATCCAGGATCCAAAAACCGCATTCACGGCGCCCCAAAGCTGATCCAGGGGCTTCTGGGGTAATTCTTTACCCGTCTGGCGCTGGATGATCTTTTTGTATTCCCCCACCAGTTCTTTCAGATCCGTGTCGCTGAGATCCTTGTCAAGCTGTATGTTCCGCTCTTTTTTTATGGAAGCTATGGCCGCCTCAAAGGCCTTATCGGATACGCCCATAACCACTTCGCCGTACATCTGAATAAAACGCCGGTACGCATCCCAGGCAAACCGGGGATTACCGGTTTTTGCCGCCAAACCCGACACCGCCTCGTCGTTGATACCCAGGTTAAGGATAGTATCCATCATACCGGGCATAGATACCGCAGCCCCGGAACGGACCGAAACCAACAGGGGATCCTCGGGATCCCCCAGTTTTTTTTTCATGACTTTTTCGAGTTTTTTTAGGTTTGTCAGGACTTCTTCCTCAAAACCGGCAGGATATTTTCTTTTATTTTCATAATAAGCAGCACATACTTCGGTAGAGATAGTAAAACCCGGAGGGACAGGAATATTCAGATTGGTCATTTCCGCCAAATTCGCCCCTTTACCGCCAAGGATATCCTTCATCTTGGCGTCTCCTTCGGCCTTTCCTTCGCCGAAGAAATATACATTCTTTTTCTTTGCCATTCATAATCCTCCTCTTTTATTATAGAAAGAGATAGAAAAAAAAGAAACCCCTGTATAATTACCCGGTAAGAGTGAAGAGGAGTGAGGAGTTATGTCTCGTCCTGGTTTAAAGTTGACACATAAGGAGTCGAAAGATGAGAGATGTGGTACGATACAGCGAGGCGTTTAAGCAGCGGCTTGTGGAGAGCGCAGCCGGAAGAATTAAAACTGATCTTTGTTAGTGAAACATACCCGGAAGTCTGCTTCCGGGCTATCGATCAGTCCAATCAGCCTACTTGAGTTTTTTTAGTTTGCTCAAAAAAAGAAGACTGTTGGCTTCTCCCATGGCCT
>JAITBE010000256.1 GCA_031283755.1 Spirochaetaceae bacterium | reverse complement strand
TGCCATGGTAAACCCCATTTGTTCCTCCGGACTCAGTCCGGATAAAGTGTGTTCCCATGGTTAGATTTTTACATGGCGCAAACGTTCCCTTATGGTTAGATTTAACGTGGCGCAATTCGGGGTATTGACAGCACAAAAAGAACAAAATAGAATAACGAAACTGAAGTTGTTCCAAAACTTCAGGTCTTGGGAAAAGCTCTATAAATTCAATGTCTCTGAACCTTTTAGGATACAAAATATCTTAAGAGTTTTTATTGTTGTACCCGCCGGTTAGGACGCGGCAAGGCTTATTATTTCGAACAAAAACGGAGGAATCATGAAGATCACCGCTTTGGAGACAAAAAAATTGCCCATCAAATTGAAGGGTGAATTTAAGATCGCCTTTACGTCAATCGGGATGGCGGAAAACGTCTTATTAAGGATAGATACCGATGAAGGGATAAGCGGTTACGGTGAGGCCGCGCCTTTTGTCCCCGTTACCGGTGAAACCGCCGAAGGGGTCTTAGCGGCGCTGGAGTTGCTGCGACCGGGGCTCCTGGGCCGGGATCCCTTTGGACTGGACACCATTCATGCCCTGATGGATACTGCCTTGCACGGCAATAGTTCCGCCAAATGCGCGGTGGATCTTGCCCTCTATGATATTATCGGCAAGGCAGCGGGAAAGCCGGTTTACCGTATACTGGGCGGGGAAAACGGCTTGGTGCAAAACGGCGCCACCATCGGCATTGCCGAGCCCCAGGAAATGGCCCGGGAAGCCCGGTACTATGTTGAAGAGCGGGGCTACCGGATCATCAAGATAAAGGTGGGGCTTGAGCCCCAGCGGGACCTGGAAGCCCTGCGCTTGATTCGCCAGGCGGTGGGGGATCAGGTGCGGTTACGGGTGGACGCCAACCAGGGTTACACGATAACCGGGGCGATCGAGGCCCTGGAAGGTTTTGCTGCCCTGGGGGTGGATGTGGCGGAACAGTGCCTGCCCGATTGGAACTTAGAGGGCACCGCCCAGCTGCGCTCCAAAATCCGGGGCATTGATCTGATGCTTGACGAATCTCTCCACAGCCCCCACGACGCAGCCCGGGCCTGCAGGATCGGCGCGGCGGATAGGTTTAATATCAAACTGATGAAATGTGGCGGCCTGTATCCCGGTTCTCAGATCAGCGCCATTGCTGCGTCTTTTGGCCTGCGGTGTATGGTGGGGTGTATGCTGGAGACCCGGATCGCCCTTACGGCGGGACTCAGTCTGGTAGCTGCCCGGGGAAACATAACCGATGCGGATTGCGACAGTTTTCTCTTTTTTGATGAAAAACAAACCGGTGTTACCGGCGGGTTTACCGTAGAGGGGGATATGTTTCGCCTGAGCGAAGAAGGTGGCCTGGGCGTTACCGTGGATTTTTAAGGGTTCCTTAAAAACCGCAAATTATGGGGTTCCCCTAAATTTTTTTAGGAGGTATAGCTATGTTTCCATTATTTAAAACCACAGAGACCTTACTGCCCCTTATTTTGGGGTTGACCGCGTTTGCCATGTGGGTTCAGAAAATTAAATTTTTCAAAAACGTTGGTCCCGCCATGACCGTGGTCGTGTTTGGGATCATCTTTGTGAACCTGCGGATTGTGCCCTCTTTTCAGGACATATACGGTACTATCATTACTTATTGTGTTCCGGTGGCGACTGCGTTGTACCTGTTGAGCATGGATATATCCCAGCTCCGCAAAATGGCCCGCCAGCCGCTTATAGCCATTGCCTGCGCGATCTTTTGCGTCAGCTTGGTTTCAGTTGTTTTCGGCATCATTTTCGCCCCCCGTATCAACGAAGGTTGGAAGGTGGCGGGGATGTTTGTGGGTACCTATACCGGAGGGAGCTCGAACTTGACCGCCATTGCGGTGGGCCTGGAAGCCAGCCAGGATACCATCGCCGCGGCCAATGCCGCGGATTATGTTATCGGTATACCCACCACGATCCTTATGTTCGCGGCGCCGGCGATTATGGCGGGTTCGAAATGGTTTCAGCGTAAATGGCCCTACCGTTTTCCGGAAGCGGAATACAGCGATGAAAATAAATCGGAACTTTTGGGGAAAGAAAACTGGAGCATCGTTGATATTGCCATCCTTCTGGCCCTGGCCTTTGGCATTGTCGCCCTTTCCACCAAGATTGCCAATGCTATTTTTCCCGCCAGCTTTACCAGCCCGGGCAGGATATTGTTAATATCCACCTTTTCCCTGATTTTAGCCCAGGTCCCGATGATAAAAAAGCTGCGGGGGCAGTTCCAGTTGGGCCTGTTTTTCAGCTTATTGTTCCTTTTGATTATTGGGTTCCTCGTGGATCTGGGGGGATTTTTCAATTCCGCCATGTCCATTACCGTATATTGTCTGTGTATCATTGCCGTTAGCATTGTCATCCACATGATCCTGCTGCGTCTTTTTAAGATCAGATATGAATATATGGCGCTCTCCATCACCGGCGCTATTGCGGACGGTACCACCGCCGCCCTGGTTGCCGCGGGGGGCGGATGGAAAAATCTGGTTGGGGTGGGCCTTTTGATGGGGATTATCGGCGGCATTTCCGGTAATTATGTGGGTATCGGCGTTGCCTACATTGTGAAGGCCCTGATAGGGGCCTAGGGAAATGCTAAAAACACCCGGATGACGGGATGTTTCCTTGATGTTGAGTTTTTTATCGTGTCCCTCAGGTTTCCACCCGGGACTTTACAGGAGCGGCTATGACGCAATGGCGCTATTATTTTTCAGGAATATGCGGCGGTATTTTTGAAGCCGCCCCGGGGGAAGTCCGTTTCCGCTGGCTCCGCCCTGAATTGGGGAAAATGGGGTCTCTCCGGCTTTTGGACACCCCCTCCCTGGATGAATTAAAGGAAAAAAACAAGCTGGATTTTTCCGTATTGACCAGGCTTGACCGGATCACCGCGGATTTTGCGGGGGACCGGGAGCGGGTGGAGACCGAATATGGTCTTTACCACCGGCGGGAAGCGGGCCACTACGTCCAGGTGGACCGGCAGTTTCCCACGGATATCCTGTTCCGGCAGGGGGAACCGGCGCTTTTTGTTTGCCCCGGCCGGGGGAATACGGAGTTCCTGGTGCGGGAAGACCAAGAGGATGATCCCCTCCTGAAGCAGTGGCAGGCTCTTGACCAGGGGCGGGAGCCCGGCGTTGTGGCGCCCCCAAGGACTTTCCTGGTTAAAACCCGGGACGGAATAGACCTGGCCACGGATGTGTACCTTCCGGAGGGACAAACCGGCCCCGCACCCACGATTCTGGTGCGGACCTGCTACAGCAAAACCCGGGGCCAGGAAAGTTACTATCCCTTTGTACAGCGGGGATACGCCCTGGTTATCCAGGATGTCCGGGGCCGGGATCAAAGCGGGGGAACCTTTATCCCCGGTTGTGCCGAAACCGAAGACGGGGACGATACCCTCAACTGGATAGCGGTCCAGCCTTGGAGCAACGGCAAAATCGGCATGATAGGGGCTTCCTACCTGGGCATGGTCCAGTGGGCTGCCGCTGCCAGCGGAAACCCCCATCTGTCGGCGCTGGTGAGCATCGTTACTTCCGGGGGGGCCTTTGTGGATATTCCCCGCCGGGGAGGGGCCTTTGTTTCCGCCATGATCCCCTGGGCGTTTGCCATGGCGGAACGGGAATTGAACCAAAAAAACATGATCCGGGACGATTGGGATGCGGTAATGAACATCCGGCCTCTGGAAGCCATGGCCCGGCAGGCCATGGGGCGGGATATTCCCTTTGTCAGCGAATGGCTTAAACATCCTGATTATGACGCCTTTTGGCGGCAAAGCGATTGGCGGAGCCGGGCCTCGGATCGGCAGGTTCCGGCCTTGATCGTGTCCGGCTGGTTTGATGACGATGGTATGGGTACCACGGAGGCGCTGGATTTGACCGCCAAATACCCCCGGGAATACCGGAAGGTAATCCTGGGCCCCTGGAGTCATTCCGCCAATACCCGCTATACCCTCAACGGCTTTTTTATGGGGACCCGGGCTTTACGGTACGATCTCGATCTGCTCTATCACCGCTGGTTTGACCGGCACCTCCGGGGCATAAACCAGGGGACGGATACGGAAGCGGTGGTGGAATATTTTACCCTGACGGAAAACCGCTGGAAAACCAGCGATACCTGGCCCCTTCCTTCCTGCCGGGAACTCCCCCTCTATCTGGCGGGGGAAGGACTCGCCCCCCAGGCCGGTGAGCCCGGGGAACGCTCCTACATCTACGACCCCGCCAATCCGGCCTTGCATATTATCGATATGTCTGAAAACGATGGGGCCCTGCCTGCGGACTACACCGATGAGGAAAAACGCCCGGACATACTCTCCTATACCACGGCGCCCCTGGAACAGGGCTTAGTTATCACCGGCGACCTTAGGGTGGAACTCTACATTTCCTCCGACGCGCCGGATACGGATTTTGTGGTCCGCCTTACCGCCCTGGAAGGAGGCCGATCAATTAGGATGGCCGACGGGGTGCTTTCCGCAAAATACCGGGAGGGCTTTGAACATCCCCGCTATCTGGAACCCGGAACCGTGTACCCCCTGGTTATCCGGACCACCAAATTTTCCAAGTTTTTTCCCCAGGGTACGCAAATCCGTCTAACCATTACTTCGGGGGCCAAAAACTTTATCTTTCCCAACAGCAACACCCCGGAGGGTTTTGCCGGTCTGCATGTGGTCCGGGCCCGTAACACCATCCATCACGGGAAAACCTATCCTTCCCGGGTGTTGTTGCCCATAGAAACAGGAGCGGACTTTCTTCCGAATTGAAGCTGTCTCCGGAAAGCCCGGTTCTTGACAAAGCGGCTTCTATCCCCTAGCGTATTTCTATGGCCTCCGGTACCGGCGTTTTTGCGACGCTGCCTGATAATTTTTTTTCTCCCCTGGCGCGGGCCAACCGGGAACATTACGCGGCGCTTTTGGTGCTTTATTACCGGCTTTTTCAGGAAAACGCCCGGGGGCTTGAGCGGGAACAGGTGATCCGCTCTTTTACGGAGTATCTTGGCCTACACCGGAATGCCCTGGCCGATGAGGGTCTTGAAGAATTTTCATCCCCGGATGACGGTGGGGAAGGGGATGAAAAGGCGCCGGAACTGGAATTCGA
>JAITBE010000165.1 GCA_031283755.1 Spirochaetaceae bacterium | reverse complement strand
GGAAGGAATAACGGGTTGCTTCATGCATCCTTTGTGTCCTTCGTGGTTAGTTTTTCTTGGAAATTCCGGTGAATTCAAGGAAATTTTAACGATCAAAAAGTAAATGCTTTTGCCCTGGGCAGCCAACCGGATAACCGAACAAGCCCCCGGTTTTTTACCCTTTCCTGTCCTGTAGCTCCTGCTCCCGCTTTTCAATGGCCTCCTTGACCGTGGCGATTTCGGCAAGGATCGCCTTTATGGCCGGAGTCTCGGGAGTAATACCGGGGCTTTCGTGTTCCACCAAAGCGCTGTAAACCTCGGTCCCCAGGCGGCCGACGAGCTTTTGCGCCTGGCCCTCAAGCTGTTTTATTTCCACCCTTAAAATTGTGGTTTCCCCCAGATCCTGGGCCTTGGTTCCGGCCTTTTGCAGGAGATCCTTGGACGCTTTGAACCCCTTTTCCCCCAGATCCTGGGCTTTCGCTCCCGCCATGGACATAAAGTCCTTTGAAACCTGGGCGCCGGTTTCAAAAAGATTCTGCATTCGGTCACTAAATGGCATAGTTCCTCCTTAAGCCGTCTTAAAGACTAAATTAAGGGCGGCTTTATTTACGCATGATTCCAAGAATAGCCAGATCATCGTACTGATCGTCTTCCTTAAGATGAGTATAATACATATACGCATCATTTCCAGGGTCTTCCCGGGTATTAAAACAATAATCCCGGTATTGCAGAAAATGAGCCTGTAAAAAACGGTCCACCTTTTTATCTACCAATACCCGGGAATTCTCCCCGGCCTGGGGATCCTGGTAACAACGGAATATTTTTTCCACCGAAACCATGGCCATGATGGCTTCTTCCACGGTGCCTTCACAGCTGGTGAAATCAAAAAGCAGCTTCTTGTCCCCCTCGGGATTATGATATTTGTTCAAAAAATAGATCTTTTTACTCATCACCGCATTAATGATATCCGTGACCCGGTCATAACCCAGTCTTTCATCCCCCTGGCCGGCCACGTGGTTCCCATGGGGGGTATCCTGGGGGCCCTCGGTACAGAGGATCTCCTTAAAGTTTTGATTCCGGAATTTCCGCTTGGAATCCTCAATACCGTCGGTATAGAGGAACAGAATATCCCCGTGGTTAAAGGTGAGGCTTTGTACCGTATATCCCCCCATGGATTCTATCTGGGAATTAGGCAATACCCCGATAACGGGGGTCGCCTTAAGGGTTGTGGTGTTCATTTTACGGCTCGATGCTTCATACCAGTTTATGATATTACTCCCGGCATTACAGAACCGGGCCAGCCCGGTCAAGGAATCAAACAGACAGAGGGTAAAGGCCGCAAACCGGTCTGTAAAGGCTTGAATTTCGATAAAGTCGTTAATCTGGTACACCAAATCCTCGATATGCAGCCCCTTTTCCGTGGGCTTCCAGTTTTTAAAATAATTGAGAAACATGGTAGCCACCTGGATCATGATCAGCGCCGCGGGGATCCCCTTGCCGGCGACATCACATATTATAGCGGCAAAATACCGGCCGTCCAGATCCAAACAGTCAAAATAATCCCCCGAAACCCCCTTGGCCCCCTCATAATACCCAAAAAAATTGATATTTTTTGTATCCTTGTAACCGAAACTCAGTTTGTTCCCCTCCTGGTTGGTTTCCAGGGGGATGAACTTTTTCTGTATCTCCTTACCGATGGAGAGATCATAGGATGCCATGGCGGCCTGTACCAGGCCGTGGGTCATATCATTGATGGTATTTCCCAAAAGGGCGATCTCGTCCCCGGAGGTAATATGAATGTCCACTCCCGCGAGCCGGGTCTTATCCTCCGTGTCCCGGATGAGCGCCACATGATCCAGCAGCTTCCTGATAGGGCGGATAAGCAGAACCGAGAGGATCGACGCTCCCAGAATACCTATAAAAAGGGCGGAGAGAGCCACCACCAGGATGATCTCCAACAGGGCCCGCTGCTCCCGGGATATCTGTTCTATGATGGAATCAACGGAAATTTCCAATCGTATGAGGCCCCGGAAATAGGTATCTTCCGCGCCCTGGCGGTACATAACAGGCTTAAAGAGGATAAACCTATGGCTCCCGGCTTCCGTAAAATATTCGATGGGGAACTCCGGCTCGGAACCTATCTCCCGGCTTATTTTAGCCAACTTTTCGGTTAGCCGGGCATCCAGGGAATGGGCGGCGGCCTGGATATCCTCCATCCGCTGCCGGCCGGCGGCGTCGATATTGAGGGCTAAGGAAATTCCTTCCTGGGTAAGGGCCGCGATACTGGCGGTAAGATCCCCCGCTTCCTCCCGGGCCCGCTCGTCTAATTCCCGGACAATCCCCTCCAACCGGGGGAAAAGGGCGTCCCTGAGCCGGGAGATACCAGGTTCAAATTCAACGGTGTCTATTTTGGAAAGGATATCCGGATCATTGGTGGCCCAAACATAGTCGTCGAATATGGTAGAGGCCGAACCAAACCCGGTGATGGTTACATATTCCGCCTCCGGGATGGCCGCGGATTGGTCCGGGAGGAACCCCAATTCCAGTACGTTCTCCGCGGGGAGGAAGAGCCGGGCGCCGGAGGCAAGGCCCTCTAAGAGTACGGCGGACCGGTCCCAAAGTCCCCGGAGCAGGGTTTTCTCCTGGACCCTGGTCATCATATAGTAAAGGGGAGCTGAAACGATCAATACCACCAGAAGTACCAGGGTTATGGTGTAGGAAGCGAGTTTTAAACGCAGCCCCATCCCCCGGCTTCTGATTTTTTTCATGTGTTTTTCCTTTTCCACGGACATAAGATCTCCTGCCATGAGGGCGGCCGCCTCCACCTGTATGGCGGCGTTGTCCGCCATAACCGCGCCAATACCCCGGACCGAATTGACGGATCCTATACCGCACAATACCATGATCACCATGATCAGCGGCAGGATCATATTGAACACCAACCGGCGTTCCCTCGAAATCTCCCAGGAAGGCTGCCAAACCCGGGAGTAATCCCCATATTTGACGGTCCCGATCTCATCCACCAAAACCAGGGGTTCGGTCAGATAAAGTCCCCGGAGGGGATGTTCCACCCCGATACGGTAACGGCCTTCCAAAATATCATCAATACCTTTCAGGGTAATTTCCCGGTCCGACTGAATTTGAAAATCCCCTCGATCAAGAAGGAATTCCCGGTCATAGGGAGAAAACCCGTCCAGGTCCAGAAACACCCGCTTTACGGCGCCGTTTTCGGTAAATCCCCGTCCAAGGATCCTGAGGGAAAGTACCCCCTGATCATCCTGGCGGGTATCCACATAATTTATAAAAGTATGGGGAATGTATTTATCGGTTCGAAAAAAAATTCGGGAAGGTTCGCCGATGTTCCCCGCTTCATCCACCGCGGCCAGGGTAAAGCTCCATATCCCGTTATCCTGATTGGTATAGGAAACCGAGAGGGCCCTTCCCAGAATCCGCGGAGAGAGCCGGGAGGCCGGGGAAAATTGTTTTTCGGCGGCGGATAAAAAATCCTCCTGCCCTAGGGAACGCAAAGAGCTCACCGGGCCGAGGTATTCCAGTTTCCAGGTATACCCCGCGATATCCGGCGCCGGGGGCGGGGACCACCGCAGGGAAAAGGTATTGGAGACCAGATACCCCCGGTCATCTGCCGGGGGGTCGATAATGTTCACCGCCGGGGGAGAAGCGGTATCCCGGATGTATTCCAGTCTGACCGGGGGAGACCAGTTCCCCGCGTAATCCTGGGCAATGAGGGCAAAATACCAGGTTCCGTCCTCATCGGCGATTTCCTCCACCGACAGCGCCGAATCGGCGGAGATCCGAATCTGTTTTGGGGGATCTGTTTCCGGAGAACGGCTCCAGACATAGGAAAATCCCTGAATCCCCGACGGATCACGGGGAATATTCCAGGATATCCGTACCCGGCTTCCCCGGGTGTGTTTGCCGGGGGTAAAATTTTCAGGCCTAAGCCGGGGGGGAGTAACGGACCGGTCGGGAAAACGGGCATATATCCGGTTTATTCCCCGGAATGTCCCCTGCCAGAACAGGGAGAGGCCGTCCCTATCCACTACCGGACGGGCAAAAATCGCGTCCCGGCCGGCGGCCCCGGAAAGCTCGTAATTTTGCCATAGGGTTCCCGATTTTTGGGCCAGGAACACCTGATTATCCCCCCGGAGATTATCAAACCAGACTACGGTGATTTCTCCTTCATACAAGAAGGCTATGGGGTTATTCCCATAGCCTTTGCCGGTGTTTATCCGATCAACTATCCCTTCAACACTTCCGTCTCCCCGAACAAAGGCGCCGTAGATCTGGGGGGGCTCGGCGGCATACCGGCGTTCCCATACCACATAGAGCCGGTCTCTCTGCCTCAGCAGAAAAGGCCGCTGGTTGTCAAAACGATCCGGGGAAGCGGCGGTATTTTGGTAGGGGTCCTGGAATTGAGTGATCCGGCGGGGAGCTGTCCAGGTTAGCCCCCTGTCGGAACTGGAAGTGATAAACAACTGAAACGAGGAAGCAGCGTCTTCCCCCCCCACGAGGGACTGAAAAACCACATAATCGGTGCCGTTCATGGAAGTCAGCGCAGGAAGAAAATTGAGGGTTAGGGAACTATCCCCGGCCAGGGGCACAAAGGAAGACCAGGAGAATCCGTCTTCGGACCGGGCGTAATACAGAGCCAGGGATTGTCCTATCCCGCGGCTGATAAAGAGGTAATACCCCCCGCCGGACCGGGAAAAGATCCGGGGGGCTACGGAAGTTTCGGAGCCAAAGTTAAGGCGGACCTTACGAAAGGTCTCGCCCCGATCATCGGAAATAAGGAGTTCCGTTTCAGCGGCGGAAACCGCCGCCGCAAGGAGGATCCGGCCGCCGTCCATGGCGGCGCTTAAAATAGCCGGTTCGGCCCCCCCGTAGGCATAGGGCCCCCCCACGGCAGCGTGATGGCGCCAGGTCCCGTCAAGGGCTTTAACCGCCAGGGAGACGGTGATAAGCCCGTCCCCGGCAATATCGGAACCGGCGGTGGAAATATCCTGGGTTTCCTGCCATGCCACCACAGACAGATCGCCGTTAGAAACCGCCACGGGAAAATTACCCGGCCCCGAAGAGAAAAGCTCCGGGTCCTCCAAAAAAAAGTCCGGCAGGGCGTAAAGACCCTGGGAGAAAAAAAGGAGGCCGGCCATAAGGACCGCCAGGGAGAACAGCCGCTTTCCCATAGAGAACAAGCCCCGGAGCATGAAAAATGATCCTCCAATCATAATACCGATTCGATTCTGCGCTGTAAAGCGATAATTTTAGCTGAATTACGGTACCGGGGGTTTCGTAAAAGTTGTTGGATGATGGATAGGGCGGTAATGGGATTACCCTGCTGTAATTCCCGAACCGCCCGCTGATAATCCTGTTCGGCATCGTCGTCCAGGACTATGGTTTCCGTTCCCCCCAGATCGGTTTGAACACGATCCTTTAAGACCATGGCCTGGCCGTTATCGGGGTTTAACTGGAGGGCTTGGTTCAACAGTTCCAGGGCAAAGGGGTACAAACTCCGGTTCTTGGAATAAACCATGTTTTGCGCCATGGTGGTAAGCTCATTGGATTTGACCAGGTCCAGGGAATTCGGCAAAGACGGCCGATAGCCCATGTCTATTTCCGCCTGTTCCAAGATACCCGCCATACCCGGATACTGGGGGTTGATGCCGGCAAGGGTTTGGAGATCGGTAAAGGCCTGGGAGGACCGGTTCTTGATACCGGCCACCGCTTCTTCCAGGCGGCGTTGAAAGGAGCGGTTAAAGGCGGAAGGATCCGTAATCTGATCGATCCGTAGTTCCAAAAAATCCGCTTCCTCGTTAACCGGAAATAAATGCCTTACTTGCCGGGTTTTTTGCCGGGCCTCGGTCAATTTGGTAAGCCCCGCGCTCCGCCGGTCTGTATTGATAAAGAGGACCCCCTCATCATAGGATTTTTTCGCATCGCTCAAAAGCTGGCTCATTTCCGCATAAAGGGGGGCCGTGATGGGAATAACCCGGCCGGACCTGAGGGAACGGGCTCCCCGGACCAAGGTTAACCAATAGGTAATTTCGGGATTTTCCCCCCTGTTGGCAGTCCGGTACCGGACCAGCATATTTTCGGCCTCGTCAAAATTACCGGCAAAATAGGTTTCCCGGACATTATTTATCAGATCCCGGACTTCCTGAAGGAGCTTATCATTTTCCGATCCGATTTGAAAGATCTCGTTACGAAGGGTAACGACAGGATCAAATTCCCCTGCATCCGGAACAGGGCCGCCGGAGGCAAATTTCCGTTCAAAAGAAGATCCTTGAGGCTGTTTTAACATATCCGATTCTGAAACAGAGGTCTGCGAGTTAAGGGGAAAAGCGGGGTTCAGGCCGCCGGCTGTAAAATAAAATACCTCGGAGTAAGCCCCGGGATATCTTCGTTGAGTAGGAAATTCATTGTACCGGCGGGACTCCATACCCCAATCCGAAGATCGGCTTACCATTTTTTCAATGTCCTCAAACCGGCTTGCTTGTTCCCAAATCCCGGTCCGGGATGGATCTTTATCCTGCTGTCCATGGGCATGGACAGTAGTGATGGCGGCTTTTAGGGAGAAAACAACCATTAAAAGCAAAAAAAGAGGCTTTTTCCATTGATAGGGGCCGATCATTTTTTGGTATACCCTTTTTAAGGCATTTCCAAACTTCACTTGATTTCGGAAATACCTCTTTTTACTATCGGCATAAGGAAGAAATACCTAAATTAACAGAGATGGACAGCCGAGTTTCCGCGGAGGCCCATTTCAACGGTCCCTGTTTTATGGGAAATCGCCCTGAATGAGGCAAATCGGCCGCCGCCGTAATGCCTCAAATTGAAATGTTACCAAAAGGCCGCTTGACCGTACCGGTTTTTCTCCGGTATAATGAGGATGCATATTTCAAAGGAAGGGGGTGAAATTCCCCCGCTATCCCGTAACTGTAATTGGGGATCCGCCCTCGGGTGAACCGATTCCGTTCAAACACACCACTGGCGCCGGAGTATTAAAAAGGTTCTTTTTATACTATCCAGGCCGGGAAGGAGAATGGAAGCGGTCCGGGACTGATGAGAAAATGTCCCGCAACCCACAAGCCAGGAGACTTTGGTATGACTCAATTCTATTTTCGCGACTTCGAGGGTTAAGTCCGAAAAATGTCTTTCTTTCAATGAAGTAGGACCGTCCGGAAATTTGAAAAATCTGTTCAAACAACTTTGTTAGTACGGCCGGTATTTGTTCCGTTCCTTGAAACAGGAATAAATCAAGGCTGTTCATGGAAAATCAACTTCCCGGGTATTTTCGTCTTCATTGGACACGAGCCGGTACAAAACAACCGATTTTAAAACCGGCTCAAGGAAGGAGGGAAAAATGAAACGGAACATATCTTTACGGTTCTTCCTCGCCCTTATGGCGGGGATGCTGATTATCGCCATAAGCGGCTGCGATAATTCAACCAGCCCGAATGTGGATATCAGCGATGATCCCGCCCAGGGGTTCATGTCCAAGGCAACGGCGGATGCCATCTTTGAGTGGACGACGGAGAAGAACGGAGTGAGAATCGGCAAATTCCGTAATGCGGATGCCTTGAGAAGTTACCTGGCCGGTATAACCCGGGCGGCCGCATCTCCAACTTCCCTGGTGATTAACCGCATCAACGGGATGCCGGTAACCAGTATCGCCGAAGGAGCCTTTAGCCCCGCAGCAGGAGCGGCGGATATTACCACCGTCGTAAGCACCATCACCCTGCCCGAAACCATAACAAGCCTGGGGGCGGATCTGTTTGCGGGGGCAAGCCAGCCGGTTACGGTGGATATACCGCCGGCGGTCGCGGACAAGATCTCCCAGCCGGCCTTGGAAGCCGCGGCGGGGGGTAAGGCGACCATTCAAAAGGTTGATCCGAGTGGGGAACCGCAAGTCATTGTACAGGGACCTTCATCGGGATCATCAGGGGGTTCCGGCAGTACAGGGCCTTCAGGACCGGCGGCGCCCTCCATTGCGGTGCTTTCGGGAAATGCCGAACTTACGGTAACCTGGGCTGCGGTATCCGGGGCAACGGGTTATGAGGTATATTACCATACCTCAAATACCACCACGGGCGCGACA
>JAITBE010000138.1 GCA_031283755.1 Spirochaetaceae bacterium | reverse complement strand
GGAGTTCTGAGAGGATTTTATAAACAAGTTGAGCTCTGTAAAATTTTGCATTTTCGTCATGGGGGTGAACGAATCGCTTGTTAATTAGAGGGGTGAAGTAATCGCTGGTTAACGACAATGAATTTTTTTTTCTTGACAACGGGATATTATGGGGTTGATAATATAAAAATGAAAAAAATTATCACACCGAATAATCCGAAGTTCGGCTTTTCCGGTAAGGACCGGTGAATGGTTTCTTTCAGCACCATACCCTTATGGGACGATCCTGACACAGTACTGCGGGATGGGCAGCTGGGGCTCTTATGTAACCAGAGTGCCTGGCACCGGGAGAGGGGGGAATACCTTTTTGAAACACTCTACGCCAGGGGAAACCTGAAACGGGTTTTTATCCCCGAACATGGCCTTTTTGGGGAATTCCAGGATCAGATTAAGCTTGATGGAACCGGCCTTTACCGGGACCTGGGTTTTCGGGACTGTGAATTTGTTTCCCTTTATGGTTCCGCTGAATCTTCCCTGACCATAGATCCGGAGAAACTAGCCGGCCTGGACGCTCTGATCATAGAGCTTCAGGATGTGGGGGTCCGGTACTATACCTTTCTCTCGACGCTACGGAATTTATTTTTTACTCTTAAAACCCACAACATTCCTTTGCCGGTCTGGCTTCTGGATCGCGAAAATCCCGCGGGGTCTTCGGTGGAAGGAACACCCCTCAAGGCGGGCTACGGTTCCTTTATCGGCATTGAGGGGCTGCCCCACCGTTACGGTCTTACCATCGGGGAATTGGCCCATTACTTCTACGCCGAAATGGGGGCGGATTTTCCCCTGCGGGTCATATCCTGGCGGGCCGCCGCCGAACCCCGGCTTTTTCCCTGGACCATAGCTCCTTCGCCGAATATCTCCGGATATTTTACCGCCGGGTTTTATTCCGGTCAGTGCCTCTGGGAAGGGACCAATGTCAGCGAAGGCCGGGGTACTACCAGGCCCTTTGAGGTTTTCGGCGCCCCCTGGATGGAAAGACTTTTGGACTATAACCGGAGGGCCGGGCTTCCCCACTGGAACGTGGCGGAACATCCCCTGGCCGATCCGGGGGTATTTCTGCGCTGGCACCGCTTTATCCCGGTCTTTCATAAATATCAGGATCAGTGTTGTTTTGGATTCCAGCTTATACCTCGGGAGGATGCAAGCCCCAGGGGCGGTTCCCCGGTTCCGGCCTACCACGCCCTATTGCACGCCCTGCGGCTCATCCGGTTTATGGCGGAAACCTGCGAAGACTTTTCCTTCCGGCCAGGGAAATATGAGGCCGGAAACGGCAAAACCGCCATTGAGTTATTGGCGGGGGACCCGGTACTCCTGGATTACCTTAGGGGAAGGAGCCCGGCTCTCACGGATATTCGGGAATATTTGCGGGAAGAAGAAGGACGTTGGATTGAGAATGTGCGGGAATACCGGTTTTATGGGGATGCCGGTTTTTCTCCCGGCAATTTGTATTCGGCGGCGGACCGAATGTAGGAGCAGCAAATTTTACCATAGGGTAAATTTATTTTTAGGAGGGAAAAATGTTTTTAAAGAAAACAGCCATTCTATTTCTGTGTCTGGCCTGTGCGGGGTCTTTGGCCTTTGCCGGAGGCGGCGGCCAGCAGGGCGGCTCCGGGGGAGCCAAGACGGTCCTCAATTTCTGGTCATGGCGAACCGAGGATGTGGATGCCTACGAGGATTTGTTCAAAATTTTCGAGGCCCAGAATCCCGATATTGACGTGGTCCATACTGCTCACCGGAACACCGAGTATAACACCATTTTGGCGGCGGCGCTGAACGGCGGTTCGGGACCGGATGTGTTTATGGCCCGTTCCTACGGTGGGTTTGAGGCCTTCGCCCAGTCCGGGTATATGCAGGTTCTGGACGACCTGATGCCGGAACTGAAAAATTTCAACGATGCCAACCGCCGGGGATGTACCTCGGTGACGGACGGTAAGATCTACGGCGTTCCTATGGCAAGCCAAACCTGCGTGATTTTTTATAATACCGCTATTTATCGCAAACTGGGCCTGAAGATTCCCGTAACTTGGGATGAGTTTATCACCAACCTGGAAACCATTAAAAAAGCGGGGATAACCCCCATTGGGTTCGGCGGCAAAGATGCCTGGGATTTTGAAACCATGCTGGGCAACCTGGCCCCCAACTTTTACGGCGCCAACAACTTTTATGAAAAAGCAAGGGCGGGGCAGACGACCTTCCAGGATCCCTCCTTTGTGGGGGCCATCGAAAAACTCAATCAGCTAAAACCCTATGTGCCGGATATGGTGCTGGGGGTCAGCTATGACGATGCCCGGGCCCTCTTTATTAACGAGCAGGCGGCCCATTTCCTGGGCGGTTCCTATGACGCGGCGTATTTTACCTCCCAAAATCCCGATCTTACCTATGATATTTTCATGCCGCCGGTCGCCAAGGCCGGGGACACCAGCTACATATCAGTCTACGCCGACGGCAGTTATGCCATGAATACCGCAACCCCCAAAAAAGATGCGGCGTTGAAGCTTCTGAAGTTTTTCGCCGGAAAAGACACCGGGGAAATGCATGTAAAGGTCATCAAGTGGGTTACGGCGGTTCCGGGGATAGACGCCTCCTCCGATCCGTTTATCACCAAGATACTTAATTTCCAGAAAAATAACACGCCCCACATCTTTGTGGTGGGATTCCGCTATGGCCAGCCCACGGGCTCCGCCGAAGTTCAGTCGGCACTCCAGGGTATGTATGGCGGACAGATGACTCCTGCAGATGTGGCTAAAAAGGTTCAGGACGGTGTAGCCACATGGTTTGAGCCATTCAAAAAATAGACGGATTTTTACCGCAGCCTCTGGGAACCCATCCAGGGTTTTCAGAGGTTTCTCAAATGGGATCCGTTGAAAACGGCGCCCGAACCCGGCGCCGGGTGGTTCTGTTTTCACATATACCAGGAGAATATATATGAACGGCAAAGAAGTGAGTAAAGGTTTTTGGATTCTTTTTTTTGTATTCCCTGGCCTGGCGGTGGTTTTTGTATTTATCCTGATGCCCCTTTTTGTGTCTCTCTTCAACAGCTTTTTCAACTGGCAGCAACTTCTTCGCTCGGATTTTATCGGCTTTGACAATTTCAAGACGCTTTTTTTCAGTTATCCTTATAATGAACGTTTTTTCAATGCCCTTCGGAACAATGTCAAATGGTTCCTTACCACCATGATCATACAGAATTCCCTGGGGATGCTTTTTGGCTATATGCTTTCCCGGCGTATCCCGGGCCAGGAATTTTTTAAACGGGTCTTTTTTATTCCCGTGCTTTTTTCCATTGTGGCGGTAAGTTTTCTCTGGGGCTTGTACCTCAGGCCCAACGGACTGATAAATGAATTTCTTAAATTCGCAGGCTTAGGAAATCTGGTTCATGCCTGGTTGGGGGAAGAAAAACTGGCGACCTTTTCCATCATCGCGGTGAGCATCTGGCGCTGGGTGGGGTTTCCCTCCCTGGTATTTTTGGCCGCCATCGACGGGGTTCCCGTGGATTGTATTGAGGCCGCCTACCTGGACGGGGTAGGAGAGTGGAAAATGTTTTGGCGTATTGTTTTCCCCCTGATCCTGTCGTCGGTAACCGTTATCGCCGTTCTTACCATTATTGGGAGCCTCAATGTCTTTGAGCAGATCTTTACCATGACCGGTCCCGAGGGGGGGCCGAATTATTCCACCGACACCCTGGGTACCATGTTCTACCGTACCGCCTTCGGCGGCGTAGATTCGGGGAATCCCGCCATCGGCATAGGAAGCGCCGTGGGGACGATCATCTATATTGCCACCTTCCTTATTTCCATTGTATCCATCATGGCAACCAAGTCCCGGGAGGTGGAATTATGATTATTGATTTTACCTATGGAAAAGAAAGATGGGACAAAAACATCGTCCTGGGAATCGTTCACTTTCTTATGGTTTTTTATGTGGTTTTGATTTTTTATCCCCTCTTTAACATGATCATCTCTTCCCTGAAAACTACGAGGGAAATATTTCAAAATCCTTTTGGCCTTCCCCAAAAAGCCCTGTTTGAGAATTACAGAACCGTTTGGATAGACCGGGGATTTGGCCTGTATTTTAAAAACAGTTTTACGGTCACCGCCATTGCCATGGTTTTTGTTATTCTTTTCGGTTCCATGGCCGCCTATGGAGTCTCCCGGTACAAGTACCGGCTCCGGACCTGGATCTATATGCTTTTTCTGAGTGGCATTATGCTCCCCCTTAAGGTTGCCATCATTCCTCTGTTTCTTATTGTGAAGAATCTGAGGCTCATGGATACACATATTTCGATCATCATGATTTTTATCGCCATGGGGCTTCCCTCCACGGTATTTATTCTTTCGGGGTTTATGAAAACCATCCCCATCGATCTGGAATATGCCGCCCGTATAGACGGTTGTAACGACTGGGCCATTTACCGCCGCATTATCATGCCGGTCACCAAGTCCGCCATTGCCCTGGTGACCATTTACAATGCGGTGCCTATATGGAACGATTTCTTTTTTCCCCTGGTGTTCATTCAAAGTAACCGGCTCAAAACCCTGCCGGTGGGACTTTCCACCTTTTTTGGACAGTTCAGCACCAACTGGAGCCTGCTTTTTACGGGGCTTGCCATCGCTATCCTGCCCATGCTGATTCTCTATATGTTTATGTCGAAATATTTTATCCGGGGTATGACCGCGGGGGCCATAAAATAACGGAAATGAAGATGAAGCCGGTAAAAGATTATCTTGAAGCCTGTATTGGGGAAGGGATCTTCCCCGGCGTTTCCTGGGTAATAGGCGGCAGGAATGGTATTTTTGAAAAGGGGGCGGACGGCTTATTGGGCGCCGGTCTTGGCCGGGTAAGAGAAGACAGCATCTACGATTTGGCATCACTGACCAAGTTGTTTACTGCCCTGGTTTTGATGAAGCAGTTTGAAGAGGGCCTTATCAGGCTGGAAGACCGGGTCGATTCTTTTCTTCCCTCCTTTCGAGACAGTCTCCTGGGGGAGATCACCCTTTTCCGGCTTTTGACCCATACCGCGCCCCTGCCGGGGGAGGCCAAACTGTACCGCCATGCCCACAGCCGGAAAGATCTGCTGGAAGCCATCCACGGGACCGGTATCCGTTATGACGATGGGGTGGTGTATACCTGTGAGGCTTTTATCCTTTTGGGGGAGATTGCCGCCGCCGTTGACCTGCTGGAACTGGATGAAATTATCCGGCTCAGAGTGACCATCCCTCTGAAGATGCACGATACCTGCTATCGGCCCCCGGCTGCCCTGCTGGACAGAATCGCCCCCACCGAAGACTGCCCTTCCCGCGGCGGGGTGTTGCGGGGCCGGGTCCATGATGAAAACGCGGAACTCATGGGCGGGGTAAGCGGTAATGCGGGGCTTTTTTCCACCACCGCGGACATGGCCCGCCTGGCTGAGGCTGTCCTTGCTTCCGTGGAAGGCCGTGAAGGGGCGTTTCTTAAAAAACCGACCGCGGAAATGATGATCCACAATTATACGGAGGGCAAAGGACAGCACCGGGGCCTGGGTTGGATGATAAAGGGTCCCGAATCCGCCGCAGGGGATCTTATGTCTTCCCGGAGTTTTGGTCATACGGGATTTACCGGAACCAGCCTCTGGATAGATCCGGAAAAAAATCTCTATACGGTTCTTTTATCAAACCGTATCCACCCCCAGCGTGATAACATGGGGATTTTTCGTACCCGCCATATATTTCATAATCTGGCGGTTTTATACCGGGATGCACATGAGCGGCAAATGCCAGGAGGTTTATCTTGACCGATATGCTTGAGCAGTTTACCACGGAGAAGCGGAACGAAGCGTCTTTGGATATTGATTCCAAAACGGCCCTGGAAATTGTGACCATCATTAATAATGAGGATAAAAAGGTCCCCTTTGCGGTGGAAAAGATTCTCCCGGAGATTGCCGCCCTGGTGGACGATATTGTGGCGGCCTTTCGCAGGGGGGGACGGCTTATCTATATAGGGGCAGGAACCTCAGGCCGCCTGGGGGTGCTGGACGCCTCCGAATGTCCCCCCACTTATGGGGTGAGCCCCGAAATGGTCCAGGGTCTCATCGCCGGGGGCAGGGAAGCCTTGACCGCATCCATTGAGTCCGCCGAAGACCGGGCCGAAGACGGGGCGGCGGATCTACGGCGCATCGGCTTCGGGCGGGATGATGTGATGGTGGGCATTACCGCCTCGGGCCAGGCCCCCTATGTGCTAGGGGCCCTGGAATACGCCCGGAACCTTGGCGCGGTGACCGCCGCCATTAGCTGCAACGCCGGTTCCAAAACCTTTAATATTGCCGGGCGGCGGCTTTTTGTGGATGTGGGGCCTGAGGTGGTAACCGGTTCCACCCGGATGAAAAGCGGAACCGCCCAGAAGCTTATCCTCAATATGCTTTCCACCGCCAGCATGATCCGCATCGGCAAGGTCTACAAAAATTTGATGGTGGATCTCCGTCCGGTGAACCAAAAGTTGATCTTCCGGTCTCTCCGGCTTATCCGGGAGGTGACGGGCTGTTCTCCGGAAAAGGCGGAGGAAGCGTTTTCCGAATCGGGGAAAAATCCCAAAACCGCTATCGTCATGGTCCTTTTGAGCGTGGACAAAGGACGAGCCGAAACCCTGCTTCAAGAATCGGGGGGGCACATCAGTACCCTGGCGAAAAAAAAATAAAGAGGCTAACCATGGAAAGCGCCCTTTTTGCTATACGCCAACACCTATCCGAGTTCCCTGTCGCGGAAAAAAAGGTGGTCCAATACATTCTGGAGGAATCAAAAAATGTGATCTACTACAACATCACCGAACTGGCCCGGCGGAGCGGAGTGAGCCAGGCGGCCATAGTCCGGTTCTGCCGGCGAATCGGCGCCGGCGGATTTGCCGACTTTAAGGTGTGCCCAGCATGGGCGGTAACTAGGCGGTGAAAGTCCGCTATGCGCTCGGTAGCAGGAAGCAGGGGACCAGAGGTCCCAAGCCAAGAGCAAGGGTGTCCATCGTGAGGTGGAATCTGAAGGAAGCTGGAGGCAAAATCCCGG
>JAITBE010000064.1 GCA_031283755.1 Spirochaetaceae bacterium | reverse complement strand
ACGGCTATTCCCGAGATACTGCTTCCCGGGGCCGGGGTGGATCTGGAAAAATGGGCGGTCATCGCCTGCGATCAGTTCACCCAGGACCGGGCCTATTGGGAGAAGGCCGCGGCCTATGTGGGGGAGGCCCCTTCCGCCTTGTCCATGATTTTCCCCGAGGCGTACCTGGCGGAGGGCGGCCGGGAGGAACGGATCCGCCATATCCACGCGGCCATGAACCGCATGGTTTCGGGGGGGGTCCTTGCCCCGCCCCGGCGGGGCTGCGTGTATGTGGAGCGGGCCACCCCCTTTCACCCCTGCCGGCGGGGCATCGTCCTTGCCGTAGACCTGGAACAGTACGACTGGGCCCCCGAATCCCGGCTGCTTATCAGATCCACCGAGGGGACCGTGCCGGAACGGCTTCCCCCGCGGATGGAGATCCGCCGGGGAGCGCCATTGGAAATTCCCCATATCCTGCTCCTTATCAATGATGAGGAGGATACCCTCCTGTCCGGCCTGGGGGAACGGGCCCGGCGGAACCCTCCTGCCTACGAAACTTCCCTGATGATGGATTCCGGCAGCATCCGGGGCTGGCTGCTGGAGGAGGAAGGGGACTGGGATTTTCTTGCCCAGGGGCTTCTGGCCCTGGCCCGGCGGGGAAGGGACGCCCGGCCCTTTCTCTATGCCGTGGGGGACGGCAACCACTCCCTGGCCGCGGCCAAAGGGGTTTGGGAAGCGTACAAAAAAGACCAGGGAGGGCCGGGTTTGACGAACCATCCCGCCCGGTGGGCTTTGGTGGAGGTAGAAAATATCTATGATCCGGGATTGGGGTTTGAACCCATCCACCGGGTGGTTTTCGGGGCGTCCTCCGGGGAGATCCTCAGGGCCCTTTCCGGGCTGCCGGGTTTTTCAAAGCGGACCATAGGAAGCCGGGGGGAGCTTTCCCGGCTGGTGGGGGAAGGGGCCGCCAGGAACCGGCTGGGCCTTATCGCCGGAACAGAACTCACCCTGATAGAATCGGACGCCGCGGGGCTTGCCACGGACAGCCTACAGCCCCTGCTGGACGCCCTGGTCCAGGAAAAAGCCCAGGGTCCGGGGATCTCCATAGACTATATCCATGGGGAGGAGGCGCTTTTCAGCCTGACCAGGGCTTCCGCCGGGGCGGCGGGGATCCTCCTGCCGCCGATAGAAAAGGGCTGGCTCTTTGAGACCGTGGCCCGTTCCGGCCCCCTGCCCCGAAAGAGTTTTTCCATGGGGGAGGCGGAAGAAAAACGGTTCTATCTTGAATGCAGGAAACTTTTTGCGTCCGGGACATAAGCCCCGCAACCTCCCTGGGGAGGAGGCAAAGCCGGGACACAAAATCGCGCAATGAAATGTCTGTTAGGCAACATTTTTTGTCCACCCGCATAACCTTGATATAACCGTACGGTCCGAAATCATGCAAGAAAAACCGCAAATCTATAGGGTGCGCCGCCGTCCATGGCGGCGCAGATAAAAAGATATTTAGATTTTAGAATTAAATTCTTTGTATAATTTTATGGCGCGTTTTAATTGTGATTTTACTGTTGTCGCTAAATTTTTAAAAGCGGGTTTCCCAATAAAATGAAACAACAAAGTATCAATATCAATGGGCAGGTCAATTTCCATAATGGCTTTTGCCCTTTTAATCCGTGAAACAACATCAGTGGCGGAATCTTTTGATAAAGATTTTGTGTTTTTTAACCATTCTCGGAAATCGGAATATTCTTCATTCATTGTTTGCCTCTTCAATTTGACAATAATCAATTATTGCCTTCGCTACAAATTTCGCCAAATTGACAGGAACGGCATTACCTATCATTTGTTCAATATCTGTTTTTGAACCTTCCCAAATAAACTTTTTCGGAAAAGTTTGAATTTGTGAACGTTCTAATGTTGTTAATGGGCGCACGCCTTCTGTAACATTTACCGGGTCGTTAGGGTGTCCTGGATAGCCTTTTGGGATAGGGCGGTTTACTCCTCGAATTGTCGGGCTTGCCTCGTCAATGGAATAGATAGCCCTTCGGCAATAATTGCGCGGATGCCTGTAATAATAAATAGTGTCTATACTTTTTCCAAAATAATCTCGGACAGACATTTGTTTATCGGAAATGTTTTTTTCAATATAGGGCCATAAAACATTATCGGCTTTATCCAAAAGGCCAACGCAAAAAAATCTTTTCCGTATTTGCGGACACCCGCAATAACTGGCATCTAAAATTTTTTCGGTCAAACCATAACCTCCGGACTTTAGAATTTTTTTTGCCGCTTCCCACGCATTGCTTTTTATGATGCGGTCAACATTTTCCATTACAAAAATAGATGGCTTTAGGACGGCAACTATTTCAGCAAAACATTTAGTCAGTTCGGCGCGTTCCTTTTCAGTTCGTTTTCCGGCATGGGAAAAGTCCTGGCATGGGGGTCCACCGATTATCATATTGGCCGGGTACTTTTTAAGCTCCACCACCGCCGTCGGCACATCGGAAAGGTCAAGTTTTACCGCTTTATGGGCAAAATTGGCATTGTAAATGTCTAAAGCCCGCTCCCAGTTGTCAAAACTGGCCACAATGGGTATTCCGGCCTGCTCAAACCCCAAGGATAGCCCTCCGACCCCGCAAAACAAATCTATTGCCCCTCGCATCTCTTTCATGGTATACATACACAAAACTATATCATACCTTCAAAAAGGCGTCAAGTAGTTGACGCCCAAAAGGAGAAAATTTTATGGAGCCTACGCTCTATGGTATCGAGCATTCAAACAGAGAAAAAAGCGATTTTTGGGGTAAAAATCAGTTTAATAGCACCTTTCCCGTAGCCCTTGCCTGCTATATGCGGGATAAGGGCATTAAACCCGTTTATATCTCCCTTTCGTCTGATTTTGAGATCGTCAATGCAGAGATTCCTTTTGATGATGTTTTCAGGACAAAACTCCCAAACAAGGATTTGAGTTTTTGCTTTGAATCAAAATTCGAGCCGTATCAAGCCTTTTCACGTGAGGACATCGGTGGAATAGATTTAGTCATAAAGGACACACAGGACAATTTTATAACGCCGTTGGAAATAAAACTGACAGTCATTCCAGACCATAGTACTGTGAATGATATTGAAAAAAATTGGGGCAGCGAATTGGTTATTAGGCCCGCAACGACTAAATATGCCGCATTAGGTATTGTGCAATCAATACAGGAACGGCTTGAGGACGTGCGAGAAATTTTCGAGCCTGTATGTGCCGATATTCAGCATTGGTCAAATAAGCACGAAATCGCGGATAAAACACCGGCGCTGGTGAACGCATTAAACGCATTTGAAAAAGAATTCATCGAATATCAAAAGCCGCTTTTAATGCAGCCAATCTGGAAAACCAAAGGCCAAAGCCCCGTTTTGGATGACAACGCTTTTGATATTTTCGTATGGAGCGATTTTGCGTTAAGCCGTCTTTTCATAGAATCGGCGCAGGGCACAGCAGCCAACATCACCCGCGCAACGAGAAGCACAGCACGGCTTGCGCGGATATTATACGAAATCAGCACCCAGCGCAAAACAAACATCTACCAAATCTATACGGAAATGGCGTTTGAGCATCAGACAGACAAAGAATTCGCTATGAACGGCGGCATTACTCGCAACTATATGAAATCAAACCGTCGTCATATCCCCGCTTTGGGAAAAGACGTTCTGTCAGACATTATTTTAGGTGGCGGGGAGAAACTATTAAGTCCTGAACGGCGGTTTGACCAGACTGTATACTTTACCCTTGGGCATAAACAGCGCAAATAAAAAATAATGGATAATTTAACGCCGGAACAACGTCATAAATGTATGTCTCATATACATAGTTCAGATACTAAGCCGGAGGTTTTTTTTCGTAAGGCTTTATGGAAGTGGGGAATTAGATACCGTAAAAATGTAAAAGACCTTTTGGGAACTCCGGATATTGCAATTAAAAAATATAAAATTGTAATATTTATCGATGGAGATTTTTGGCATGGAAATGATTGGAAAAAGAAACATTTTTTATCTCAAGAGGAACTTTTATCAACATATTCAGATTATTGGCAAAAAAAAATAAGACGAAATATTGAACGTGATAAAAAGGTAAAGAAATATTATAAAAACATTGGTTGGACTGTTTTAAGATTTTTGACTTCTGAAACAGAAAAAAGTTTAAATAAATGTATTACTAAAACGATTATAACAATTAATAAAATAAAAGATGAAATGGTGAAATAGAAAATTGTTGTATAAACATAAACACCGCCCGCCGTCCTGGCGGGCGGCTTTGTAGCCACCTTCGGTGGCGCGGATTTTATTGACCTTGCAACAGAAAAAGCGAGGCGCAGGAATAAGGACAAAAAACATCGCATAACAGGACTGTTAGGTAAAATCCACGTCCTGTTCGTATGGTTCGTATCCTTTGTGGTCAAATTTCTTTTGTTCGTATCCTTCGGGTGGTTTGTGATCAAACTTGCCGGTTAAATCCTTGCCAGGTCACGGAGCCGGCGCGGCCCGTCTTGCCGCGTCTTCCACCGCCCCAAGAAAACCGGCGCTCGTTTCGGTAGCCCCGGAGATCCCGTCAATATCAGCGGACCCCGCGGAAAGAACCGCCTCCAGAAGTTCTTCCAGGGCATATCCCCCCACCAGGGGATCTTCCCCGTGTTCCAGGATCTCTATGCCCCGGATGTCTCCCCCGGAGCCTATCTGTACCCGCAGGTGTATCGGCCCCCGGTAACCTTCCCCGAATCCGTCGTAGAAGCCCCCGGTTTCACCGGCCCCGGAACGCAGGCCAACGCAGCCCAAGACAAACGCCCCGGCCAGGGCTAAAAGAAAAAAGCAGGACCCCTTCATAGTTCCTCCATGGGTTATTATGGCGGCTTTTTCAAAATCAGCGGTTTTGAGAAAGCCCCGGTCTATATAGGGGTTTGTCCCGCGGGCTGCTTTAATTATTCCCGCTTTTTTTCCGCTTTTTCGGTAAATTTTTTATTATTGATAATGAAACGCCAATGGGTTCCCTCCCCTATTTTTTCAACTCCGTCCCCGGCCTCCACCCGGAATTCCAGACGCCGGCCGTCAATTTCAACCAGCTCCGCGAAGGCCCGGACCAGCATACCCGGCGGGGTCGGCGCCAGGTGCTTTATCGCCAGTTCCGCCCCCACCGTGGACCAGCCTTCGGGGAGGGCCTTATCCACGGCGTCCACCGCGGCCCCCTCCATCAGGGCGGCCATGGCCGGGGTCGCGTACACCGGTAAGCCGCCGCTGCCGTAAGACCGGGCGGTTTTGGCATCCGTAACCAGCTCCTCTTTGGCGCCCTTCATTCCGGGCTTTAGACCCGGCGCCGGATCAAAGCCGGCCGGGTTTTGAGACCGGCCCCTATCCTCAAATTCCATACCTTCCTCCATGGTTTTCAGGACGAATCTACTGGATATTTTATGTTTTTTCTACCATAGTTACTATATGATAAAGAGAAGCCGCCCCTCCCTTTTTACTTTGGCGCTGATGGTTCTTTTGTTTTCCTCCTGTTTTAAGGCGGAGTCCCGGACAGAAGCTCCGGAACCGGCCCGGAAAGCCGCGGCGGATACGGAAGTCGTCTTGAATGATCAGATCCGGAATATGCTGGAAAAAGCGAAAATCCCGCCGGAAACGGCCCGGCGGATTTTGGAAGCCGCCCTGGAGGGGCCTTCCTTTATTTTGGACCTTTTGACGGTCCTGGAAGGGGACCCCTATCTCCGGGTCCTGGTGGATAAGGAACATCCCCTGCCGCCGGGTTATGCGCCGGAAGACCTGGTGGAACTGACCGAAAGATCCTACCGGGTAAACCGGCCGGGCCTTCTCCTGCGGCGGGCCGCCGCGGAGGCCCTGGAGGAGATGGCCGCCGCCGCCAAGGCCGACGGGATAACCCTGATCGCCTCCTCTACCTACCGGTCCTACACCTATCAGGAAGAGGTCTATCAGCGGAATGTCCGGGAATCGGGACAGGAAACCGCGGACCGGGAATCCGCCCGGCCCGGTCACAGCCAGCATCAAACCGGGCTGGCGGTGGACTTCGGGTCCATCGACGATTCCTTTGCCCAAACCCCGGCGGGCCGCTGGCTCCTGGCCAACGGGAGCCGCTTCGGGTGGTCCCTCTCCTTCCCCGACGGGTATGAGGCCGTCACCGGCTACCGCTGGGAAAGCTGGCATTACCGTTATACGGGCCGGGAACTCTGCGCCTTTATCGACACCTATTTTGACGGCGTCCAGCAATACGCCCTGCGTTTCATCCGCGAATGGGAGCGGGACCAGTCTTCCTGAACCACGCCCCCGTTGCGCCCCGGTCATCCTGTTCTTTTTTGGGCGCATCCGGCGCGGGCGCCGGACCGGGCTATCCGCTCTAATGGTGCCCGGCGAGCCGGTCACCATTCCGCTCCTATCCCTTGCGCATTGGCTGCCGGACGCCTTGGTAACACGAACCCCGGACCTGAACCCATAAGAAGATAAAAACTACCAAGGCGCACGAATGAAGATATAAAACCACGAAGGCGCACAAAGGAAATGAATAATGGATGTCGCTATTCACTATTAATTCCTTCGTGCGCCTTAGTGGTTCCTAATTCCTTAGTATTTTCTGAATTGACCGCGCAGGCGGTCTCCGCCGCGCCTTGGTGGCTGCCTCTCCTTCATCTTATTCCCCGGAAACCCTGCTTTTTGCCCGCAGTTTTTTAAGCTCCAGAAAGATCATCACCGCGGTAAGGATCACGGAAAAGCCGTCCGCCACCGGCGCGGCGGCGATCACCCCGTAAAGCCCCCACAACCTGCCGAAAAGGAGCATACAGGGGATAAGAACGATACACTGCCTGAGCATGGAGAGGATAATGGAAATTTTCGGCCTGCCGGTAACCACAAAAACATTGGCGGATATGATCTGGAAACCGACCAGGGGGAGGAAAAGCATCACCACCCGCATGGCCCAGGGGGTAAGGGTCAGCAGGGAGGGACTTCCCTCGGGGGCGAAAAGCCGGACCAGGAACCGGGGAAACCCCTCGACCAGGATGAAGCCCAGGGTACAGATGAGGGTGGCGGCGGAAACAGCCCCCAGATACGCCCGGATGACCCGGTTGAACTTTTTGGCGCCATAGTTGTACCCCAAAATAGGCTGAGCCCCCTGGTTGATACCGAATATGGGCATGAGGATCATCATGGAGACGGACCCCACAATATTCATCCCCGAAAGGGCGATGTCCCCGCCGTTGTCCACCCCCAGGGCCGCGGCGCCGTAGATGCCCATGCTGTAGTTATAGCAGAGTTGGACGGCGGACATGACAAACTGTAATAGAAACTGGGCCGATCCAAAGGACATGATCGCCGTGATTATGCTCCGGGAAGGCCGTATAAACGACAGGCGGAGCTTGAGTACCGCCCGCTTCCCGGTGTTAAAAGACAGGATCCACAGGGCGGAACAAAACTGGGAGATAATCGTGGCCCAGGCCGCCCCCTCAACACCCCAATGGAAAATGAAGATAAAGATGGGGTCCAGGATCATGTTGAGCCCCGCGCCGATGATCATGCCGATCATGGTAACGGCGGGAAAGCCCTGGGCCCGGGTACAATGGGAAAACCCAAAGCCCACGAGGAAAAAAATCTGGCCGTAGAGGATGATTCGGTAATAATTACGGGCATAGACCAGCGCGCCGCTTCCTTCCTGGGCTCCCAGCAGGGAGAGGATGGGCTCAAGAAAAATAAGCCCCGCCGCCATAAGGATCGCCCCCGCGCCCGCTAAAAGCCAAAAACAGTGGTTCAGGGCGTTCTCCGCCTCCGCCCGCCGCCCCTGGCCCAGGCGTATGGAGATCATATTGGCGGATCCCACGCCGAAAAGCATGGCAAAGGCCATGGATATGGTCATAAGGGGCAAAACCAGGGATAAGCCGCCCAGGGCAACTTCGTTTACCCCCCGGCCGACAAAGATCCGGTCCACCACGTTGTAGAGGGCATTGACCATCATCCCGGTAATTGCCGGGATGGAGAACCGCAGCAGCAGCTTTCCCACGGATTCCGTACCCAGCCGGACCGCGGCGTCTGTATGCTGCGGGGATGTCTCATCAGGCATCAAAAACTCCATAATCTTAGATTTAACGGAAACCATGGGCCGGTTCAGGACTTTAGCCGCCTTTTCCACTCAATTCAGCGCGATTCCCCAAAGCAAAGCCTTGGGAATGTCCCACTATATATAAAACACCGGTAAATTACAACGGATGATCCCAGGGCAAAAGCATTTACTTTTTGATCGTTAAAATTTCCTTGAATTCACCGGAATTTTTAAGAAAAACTAACCACGAAGGACACGAAGGACACAAAGGATGTATGAGGCAATGCTTTATTCCTTCCTTCTGCGCCTTTGTGCGCCTTTGTGCGCCTTTGTGGTTAAAAATTCTTCAATGTTTTGGCAAATTTCAGCCTCTGAAAAGTAAATGCAGTGGCCCTGGTCTATATGGCCCGCGGTACAGGGTAAGTAAGGCCCCGGCTGTTTGGATTCCGCTATGGTAAAAGCGGGAGGCGCGGACCGCATACAGTCCTGCTATGCGGGTACGTCTGCCGAATTTTAAAAAAAATCCGCCCCGACTAAAGCAAATCCCCGCCTCCATGCCTTAATAGCCATGGGGGTATTTATGATAAATATACGTTTTTTCCTAAAGAAAACAGGTTGGGGGCTGGCGGCGCTGATTTGTTTGATGACGGCCGCCTGTTTCCCGGATAAGACCCAGGGGAGTCCGCAGGAGCAAAGAACAACGGAAGGGGAAAGTCTTTCCGCCGCCCCGGCGGAGGCCGGGGCTCTGACGGAAACCGGGCCCTACGCGGCGGCCCTGGGTGAGGCCAGAACCTATACCGAGGCCCTGGAAGAACTTGCCGAAACCGAACGGTCCGGCGGTTTTACTCCGGGGATGGGCCTTAGCGAATCCATGCTCCGGGAATGGTCCGGCGATT
>JAITBE010000032.1 GCA_031283755.1 Spirochaetaceae bacterium | reverse complement strand
GGGCTGTATACCATACTCTGCTGTAAATACATGTTCGTGCCGAAACGCAGGGTTTCGGTAACATACACGGGGTCCCAGGTCCGGTCGCTGTCAAAGGGATCGTTGACTTTACTGCGGACATTGGTTTCGGTAAGCCAAATCCTCAGGTAGGCGTCTTCGGATATGGCCGCATCCTTGGGGGGTAATTCCGTGGTAAGGGAGAGGGTTTGGTTTTTTTCCCTCACCGACGCGGCAAGATTGGCGGCAAGCCGGTGGATCTCTATATTCGTATCATCCCATTTGCCATATAATATATCCCACTCCGGGTCCTGGCCGGTTCCGACAAAAGAAGATTTGGCGATGAGCCCCCGCAGGGTATACTGTATATTGGAATTCCCCCATACGGCATTTTGATACAAGGGTTTTATCGTGGTAATAAATTCCGAAGAGGTACTAAAGGAAGTGGCGCCATAGGCCCGCGCCCGGGCGCTATTCACCGCGGCAGCCGTAGAAAATTCACCGGAATCTTCATTTAAAAAAACATAATCCTGCCATGAGGCGGAACCAAAAAAGCGCAGGGACGTGGTGTATAAGGCGGTTACCGGTTCCTTAAAGGTAAACGTAAAGCTGCTGTCGGTCCTGAAACTGCTCAATACCGAAGATATGTCATTCCAATCAACCTGATCCACGGCAGCCCACTTGGAGGGGTCAAATTGAAGTTCGATTACCCCCGCGGGATTTAAAAAGTAGTCAAAGGTAAATTGGCCCCCGCCGGTGCTGAGCAGCTCGAATTGCTGGGTCAAAACCGGCGGCCGCAGGGGATCCGAAGCATCTCCGGCGCTTGCCGCATCCGTATCCTCCTCCCAGGGGGATCGGGGGCTGCCGAGATCGGACAGGGGATCATCCTGGGTAGCCGCCTCCACGGAATTCGGGACTTGAGTTTTTACGGAGGCCGGATTATATCCCAGGGTCAAGGGGGTTCCTGAGATAGAAGTGCTAATAGAAAAGATGGTAAATTTATTCGGATAGAAAAAAGTCCGGTTCGGAGAAATATCGTTACTGACATTGGAGCTTTTAGTTCCAAAAGAAATGGCGCTGGTCAGGCTGGAAATAGACAGGTTTGAAAGGTAGGGAGCCAAACCGGGCAGGGAGGGGGTAGAGGATCCGGTGAACCTCCATTCATAGGAACCGAGGGGATCTTTCTCCGTCTCATCGGTATCATCCTCCCCCCGGATCATTTTGACCCAATCCAATCTTTCGGAACGGTTTAAAAAATCCAGATCCACAAAGGGATCGGAATAAAAAGGAAAAGTCCAATTCATGGTTCCCAATTTTCCCGACATGGAGCCCTTGGTATTCAAACGGTACCGCATATACGGCAGGGTAAATGAAAACAACTGGGAGGAATTCCACTCGCTCTTTCCGTCCGTATTCGTAAAAGGAGAATAGCCCCCGTTGTACTGATATATATTCCGGGTGAACCCCAGGCCAAAGGAAAGTTCCGAAGGGCCAAAAATACCCTTGGAGGGTAACGCCAGCTCCGTCCCCACATAAAACCCAAGGTTTGCGTAACCGTCCAGGATAAGGGACAACCTGGTGTCGTTGGGATCCGTTGCCTTCCGGCCCGTACTCCGCAGAAAAATCCCCTCCCTGCTCCGCTCCATATCGGACCCTCCCCCCATAATCTTGGTCAGGGAACTTTCCGATGAGGAATCCGCTTTGGGACGGCCTAAAACATAGGTGGTAGTCTGGAAAAATGTTCCTTCCCGGGAACGGTACCCTACGACCGGATGGAAAACCAATTCATCCGCGGGATACAAAAAAAAAGGTAAATAAAAAAGAGGTATTTCCCCTACCTTGAGGACGGCGTTCAAAACCGCCCAGTCGGAACCGGGTAGAAGCCACAACCGGGAAGCATGGATAGACCAAAAAGCTTCGGCGTTGGTGGCGTTGGATATATCGGCGTTGGTGAGAACGGTCACGTCCTGATCATTCCGGGAAATAATTTCCCCGGCAAAACGAAAGGAGGTCTCATCTTCCGCCATGGAACGTTCCGTCATACCGTTTAAAAACACACTGTCCCAATCATCAAGATTGACGGTTATGGATTCGCCCTTGAAGGTCTCCCGGGTATCCCCTTCTTCTTTTACATACTCCACCCCCCCGGTGGCGGTGATGATGTTCCGGGTACGGTTAAAGAGGATCTCCCAGGCTTTGATCCGGTGGACCGCGTCCCCCTCATGGAGCCGCAGGACCACATCCCCCCGGAGGCGGGCGTAATCTTCATCCACGGTTTCGAGGGTAAAATATTCACTGCTTCTGGCGGATTCAATAATAATCGTTCGCTTACCGGCCTCTTCCGGATCGGAAACCGGCGGAGCCAGCTGGTAATAATCCCTCAACCGGTTGGCCAGTTCCTCCCGGCTTCCCCCCTCGCTTAATCCAAGACTCCGGCACCAGGCCGCCAGCTCCGTAAGGGAAGATGTTTTTATATCCAACTCCAGGATCTTTTTTTCCGGAGGTACTTCTTCAATCTCCTCCCCAGCAGCCTCTTCTTCCTCCGTAAGGCCGGTTTCGGGATCATCCCCGGCGTTTGCCTGATCCTGAGCCCCGGCCGGCACCCACAAGCCTAAGCCGATAATAAAGAAAAATAACTTCAAACCCCAAAGGAAGTTTTTTTTCATATCCGCTGTTCCAATCCTTGATTGCCGGATTTACGGCGCCCCCCCGGGGCGGCGCCGGATCCTTTCCGCTTCAGCAATTCTTTAAGATATATTCCCGTATAAGAATGGGGACAGGCGGCCACCGCTTCCGGAGTTCCGGTCACCACGATCTCCCCGCCCCGATCCCCCCCCTCGGGTCCCAAATCAACGAGATAGTCCGCCTGAAGGAGTACGTCCAGGTTATGTTCTATCATAACCACCGTATTACCCTGTTCCACCAGGCGCTGGATCACCTCCATGAGCTGTTTCACATCGGCAAAGTGGAGCCCGGTGGTGGGCTCGTCCAGGATGTAGAGGGTCTTGCCGGTGGAACGTTTGGACAGTTCCAAGGCGAGTTTGACCCTTTGGGCCTCACCGCCGGAAAGGGTCAGGGCGGACTGGCCCAGCTTAACATAACCCAGCCCCACCGAGAGGAGGGTACTCATTTTCCGGGCAATGTGGGGAATATAGGAAAAGAATTCCGCCGCTTCCTCAATGGTCATATCCAACACATCGGCGATATTTTTCCCCTTATAGCGGATCTCCAGGGTTTCCTTGTTGAACCGCTGGCCGTGGCATACGTCACAGGTGATATACACATCGGGGAGAAAATTCATCTCGATCTTGATGGTCCCGTCCCCCTGGCAATTCTCGCAACGCCCCCCCCGGACATTAAAGGAGAAACGTCCCGGCTTATACCCCCGCATCTTCGCTTCGGGAAGACTGGCAAAAAGGTCCCGGATACCGGAAAAAACCCCCACGTAGGTAGCGGGATTGGACCGGGGCGTTCTGCCAATGGGGCTTTGGTCGATATCGATCACCTTGTCGATAAACTCCGCCCCTTCCATGGATTTGTAGGCCCCCTCGCTATGGCTGGTCCGGTATATCCGGTTGAGTAAAGCCGGATAGAGGACATCCGAAAGCAGGGTCGATTTACCGGACCCGGACACTCCGGTGATACAGGTGAAAATCCCCAGGGGAATATCCACATCAATACCCTTGAGGTTATGTTCCGACACCCCCCGGAGGCGGATCATCTGGCCGTTACCCTTCCGCCGTTCCCGGGGGATCTCCATAAAAAGGGTCCCCGCCAAATACCGGCCGGTAAGACTTTCGGAAACCCGCATCACCTCCCGCGGAGGACCCTGGGCCACTACGTTCCCCCCGTGGACCCCCGCGCCGGGGCCTAAGTCTACGATATGATCCGCGGTACGGAGGGTCTGCTCGTCGTGTTCCACCACGATCAGGGTGTTTCCCAGGTTGCGGAGGTAGAGCAGGGTGTCGATGAGCCGCTGATTGTCCCGCTGATGGAGGCCGATGGAGGGTTCGTCCAGGATATAGAGAACCCCCACCAGGCTTGAACCTATCTGGGTGGCCAGGCGTATCCGCTGGGCCTCCCCGCCGGAAAGGGTCGCGGCCTTCCGTTCCAGGGTAAGGTAATCCAGACCCACATTTTTCATAAATCCCAGCCGGGCGTTGATCTCCTTTAATATCTGGTGGGCTATTTTTTTTTCGCTTTTGTTCAATTTGATATGTTCAAAAAATTTAAGGGAATCCGTTACCGAAAGGCTGGTGAGTTCCCAGATGTTTTTCCCTCCCACGGTAACCCCCAGGACCTCCGGTTTAAGCCGTTTTCCCCCGCAGTCCTCGCAGGGCTTTTGGCTCATAAACTTTTCCAGCCATTCCTTGATCCCCGGGGACTGGGTTTCCAGGTACCGCCGCTTGAGGTCCTCCAGTACCCCGGGGAAACGGGTATTGTAATCGAAATAACCGGTTTTGTCCTTACTTTCATAATGCACATCGATACTCTCTCCGCTGCCGTAGAGGATCGCGTTCATGGCTTTTTTGGAGAGGTCCTTAAAGGGAGTATCCAGATTGAATTTGAAGTGCCGGGCGAGGCTTTCAAACCGGCTCCGGTGCCAGGCGCTGTCCGGGTTATAGGGGACGCAGCCCCCTTCATTAAAGGAGAGGGATGGATTGGGGATCACCAGATTGGGATCAAACTCAAGTTTTGCCCCCAGGCCGGAACAGCTGGGACAGGCCCCAAAGGGGTTATTAAACGAAAAAAGCCGGGGCTGTAATTCGGGGATCGAGATCCCGCAGTCGGGACAGGCGTTTTTCTGGGAAAAAAAGTATTCCGTGGTTCCGCCCTTGGCGGAATCCCCCCCCTCATTCGGGCCGCCTGCTTTCTGAACCACCACCAGCATGATCCCATCGGCGGTTTGGAGGCAGGCTTCTACCGATTCGGCAAGGCGGGAACGGATATCCGGCCCAATCACCAGCCGGTCCACGATGATCTCTATGGTGTGTTTTTTTTGTTTGTCCAGTTTTATATCTTCGTCCAGGCTTACCGGAACTCCGTCTATCCGGGCCCGGACAAAACCCGCTTTTTTGGCATCGTCGATGATCTTTTGATGTTCCCCCTTCTTGCCCCGGATCACCGGGGCGAGGAGCTGTACCCGGTCCCCGGTTCCTTTTTCCAGTATGGTGTCGATAATCGAATCCACCGGCTGTTCCCGGATCTCCCTGCCGCAAACCGGACAGTGGGGGATCCCTATCCGGGCGTAGAGGAGGCGGTAATAATCGTAAATTTCCGTAACCGTCCCCACGATGGACCGGGGGTTCCGGTGGGTGGTTTTTTGTTCTATGGATATGGCCGGAGAAAGTCCTTCGATATAATCCAGATCCGGCTTATCCATCCGTCCCAGAAATTGCCGGGCATAGGCGGAAAGGCTCTCCACATAACGCCGCTGCCCCTCGGCAAAAATCGTATCAAAGGCCAGGGAACTTTTTCCCGATCCTGAAAGGCCTGATATAACGATTAGTTTATCCCGGGGAAGTTCCAGATCAATATTTTTTAAATTATGCTCCCGAGCGCCCTTGATGATTAACTTATCCATAGAACCTAAGTGTAACCCGGAGGGTGGGTAATAGGCAAGCACACGTGTCTTAAATAAGAGTGGAGCTTCGCGGCCGGGTATGGACGGCCGTCCATGACCCCTTGAAACTGCCCCGTATTCCCCCTTTAGTAAAAATAAAAAATTGGTTATGATAATGAAGAAAATGTTAAATTCTGAAATTTCAATCGGTTTCGGATGAATTCGAGGAGGAAAAAATGTTACCGATTATGTTACAGTTGTATAACCTGCGGAATGAGTTGACCGTCGACTTTGAGGGAACCCTGCAAAAAACAGCCAGTCTGGGGTATAGGCATGTGGAATTGGCCGGTTTGTACGGCAAATCTCCCGGGGAGTTTAAGGCGGAACTTCTTAAGGCCGGTCTAAGCGCCGTATCCGCCCATGTGCCCTACCGGGATATGCTGGCGGCCCCGGAAAAGGTAATGGCCGGTTATATCGAAATCGGCTGCAAATATATTGTCATCCCCTATCTGAACGAAGAGGATCGTTGTACCAGCCCAAACTACGACGGGGTTAAAAGGGAAATTGCCAAACTCGGGGAGCTTGCAAAAAAACAGGGGGCGGTTTTATTGTACCATAACCATGAATTTGAATTTCAGCTGTACCATGGAAAATACGCCCTGGACGATCTGTACGATTCCATCCCCGCCAGCCTTTTACAGACTGAAATCGATACCTGCTGGGCCAATATTGGGGGGGTAAACCCCAGCGAATACATCCTTAAATACCGGGGCCGTTCCCCGGTGGTTCACCTCAAGGACTTTTATTTGCCCGAGGGGCTCTCCCCGGAAAACATGTACGAACTCATCGGCCTAACCAGACAGGCGGCCCCCAATGCCGAAGGGGGCTTTGAATTCCGCGCCGTTGGATACGGCAAACAGAATATTCCCTCCATCCTCAAGGCCGCTGAGGAAGCGGGCGCTTCCTGGGTGGTGGTTGAACAGGACCTCCCCACTCCGGGTAAGACCCCGCTGGAGTGCGCCAAAGACAGCATTGACTATCTTAGGGGCCTGAAATAAGCCCGGGCCGGATATAACTTTGGTGTAAGCAGGTCCCGGGACAGTTATTCTCAGTTTAAAAAAAGCCCGTTCAACCTAAAAATGGTCAAATTGTGTTGTTCTATTATTGCAGTGGTACTGTGCTACCGGCAACAATTTGACCATTTTTTTCCATGAAGGCGCACAAAGGCGCAGAAGGAAGGAATAACGTGTTGCTTCATGCATCCTTTGTGTCCTTCGTGGTTAGTTTTTCTTGGAAATTCCGGTGAATTCAAGGAAATTTTAACGATCAAAAAGTAAAGGCTTTTGCCCTGGGGAACGTATCTTGAATTTTGAGGAAAAAGCGGTTAAGCCTAAAAGTAAACCTGTCTGTTTTTCGCTTAAACTAAGGCCGCTTGACAAGTAAAATCTTTCAAAATTTGAAATTTTGAAATTGCCCCTGGTGTTAATTTAAGTAAAACGTAGTAGAATAAATAATTGAAGGAGAAAAAAGGAATTTAAGACGGAGATACAAACCATTGCCGAAAAAAAACGCCTGGTGGGTAATATTATCGAGGTAATTCAAAAAAATGACTTTTTTCTTTTGCTTGGACATAAAGACCCGGATACGGATTGTG
>JAITBE010000026.1 GCA_031283755.1 Spirochaetaceae bacterium | reverse complement strand
GAAAAAGCGGTGGTAGTCCGGACCCATAAGGAATACCGGCGTCCTGACGGCACCTATATTCGGTTTGACGATAATGCCTGTGTGATTATTGACGGGAGTATGAACCCCAAGGGGAAACGGATCTTCGGGCCGGTGGCCCGGGAACTACGGGAGAGGGATTTTATGAAGATCGTCTCCCTTGCCCCCGAGGTGTTATAATCCGGCGGTTTCTATATAGAGGGCTTTTTCAAAATGTCGTATTTTGAAGAAGGTTCTAAAGTTTTAGCAGGGACGGCCCCGGGGGCGTCCGGCGAAGGAGCGGTATGATGACAGCGGAAACGCAACACAAATACAAATTAAAAAAAGAAGATACCGTGCAGATCATAACCGGCAAAGACAAGGGAAAACGGGGCCGGATTTTGAAGGTGCTCCGCGATAAGGACCGGCTGGTGGTGGAAGGCGTTAACATGATTAAGAAGGCGATGAAACGCCGGAATCAGCAGGATCGGGGCGGTATTGTGGAGATTGAGGCGGCGATCCACAGTTCCAATGTGATGATCGTCTGTAAAAAATGCGGACCTACCCGGATAGGGTATAAAGTGGACGGAGAAACAAAGATCAGGATCTGCAGAAAATGCGGAGAGGCGTTGTAAGGAGTGGCGTTGAAATGAAAAATTATGAACCGCGGCTCAAAAAAACATACCGGGAACAGATTGCCCCGGAGTTATTTAAAGAGTTCAGCTATACCTCGACTATGCAGACGCCGCGGCTGGAGAAGATTGTGGTCAGCATGGGGGTAGGCGAGGCTTTACAGAACAAAAAGCTTCTGGACGCGGCGATTGCTGATCTCACCCTTATTACCGGCCAGAAGGCGGTTAAAACCAAGGCCCGGAAGAGTATCGCCAATTTTAAGATCCGTACCGGTCAGGAAATTGGCGCCAAGGTTACCCTCCGGGGGGCTATGATGTACGAATTTCTGGACCGGCTGGTGAATGTCGCCCTGCCCCGGGTTAAGGATTTTCGGGGGGTAAACCAGAATGCCTTTGACGGGCACGGAAATTATTCCCTGGGGATCACCGAGCAGATTATTTTTCCTGAAATTGATTTTGATAAGATTGAGCGCGTAGCCGGACTCAATGTCGCCATTATAACGACGGCACGGACCGATGCGGAGGCCAAGGCCTTCCTCGCCAAGTTCGGTATGCCTTTTAGAAAATAAAAAGGCGGTTTTCGGTTCCTTTACCGGTTCCGGAATTCCGATTTTAAGGGTTCTTCAGGTTAACCTGATAACCCGGAATAAGGAGTATACATGGCAAGAAAAGCGATGATTATAAAGGCGTTACGGACGTCGAAATATAAAACCAGAAAAGTTAACCGCTGCCGGATTTGCGGCCGGGCCAGGGGTTATTTGCGGAAATTTGAGATGTGCCGCCTTTGCTTCCGCAAGTATGCGAGCGAAGGACTTATTCCGGGCGTCACTAAATCAAGTTGGTAAGGTAGGAGAAAAGGATGAGCGTATCTGACCCCATTGCGGACATGCTGACCAAGATCCGAAACGCCGGGATGGCAAAGCATGAAAAAGTTGATATCCCTACCTCCAAGCTGAAACTTGAGATCGTAAAAATCTTAAAGATTGAAGGGTATATCAAGAATTTTAAAAAAGTTAACCAGGATGGGATTAATATCATCCGGGTTTTTATGAAGTACGATGAAGAAACCGGTCCGGTTATACACGGGATTGAAAAAATATCAAAACCGGGACGACGGGTGTATACGGGGTACAAGAAGATGCCGCGGGTGTTCAACGGGTATGGTACCCTGATTGTGTCCACCTCCATCGGTGTTACCACCGGAAGAAAGGCGGCCGAGAGAAAAGTCGGCGGCGAAATTATTTGTACCGTTTGGTAAGAGGTTGTTATGTCACGGATTGGAAAAATTCCCGTTAAAGTTCCCCAGGGGGTGAAGGTTACCTTTCAGGATGAGGTGATCTCGGTGGAAGGCCCCAAGGGAAAATTAACCCAAAAGTATCATCCTGTTATCAGTTTTACCCCCGAGGGGGAGACGATTCTGGTCTCCCGGGCCAATGAGGAGAAGCAGACCAAAGCCTATCACGGGCTTTACCGGAACCTGCTTAACAATATGGTGATCGGCGTTTCGGCGGGGTTTTCCAAGGTCCTGATTATTACCGGCGTCGGGTACCGGGCGGAGATACAGGGAAAGCTGTTGGCCATGAATCTGGGGTATTCCAATGACATATACGTGGGTATCCCCGAGGGTATTTCGGTGGTTTCCGAACCAAACGGCCGGGTGGTGGTGAGCGGCATTGATAAACAGCAGGTGGGTGAATTTGCTTCCCAGATCCGGAAACTCCGGCTGCCTGAGCCCTATAAGGGCAAGGGGATCCGGTATGAAAACGAAAAAATCAGAAGGAAGGTCGGTAAATCCGGGGTTAAATAGTTTGGCTATTTGAGACGGCTTCAAAATCGCGGTCCGGCGGGCCATGGTTTTGAACGGCAGGCTTTGCTTGTCCGGCGGCCTTGAAAAACGCGGTTTCCCGGGGCGTTGCCATGGCGGCGCCGGAAACCGTAAGCGTTGGCGACAAAACAATTGATTTTGGAGCCATTTGACTCGGAGAAACCCTCGGGCGGTTTCTCCACGAACGAGAGGAGTTATCACGTAATGTTGAAAAAGATGGTTGAAAAAGACAGAAAACGGCTCAAGCGGAAAATCCATATCCGCAAGGGTATTTCCGGTACCCCGGAGCGGCCCCGGATGAGTGTTACCCGGAGCAACCGGGCCCTGTCCATTCAGATTATTGATGACACCCGGGGCCATACTCTGGCCTCCGTATCGACCCTGGAGCAGGAACTGAAGACAATTAAACGGAACGTGGAAGGGGCGGGCCAGCTTGGGGAAGTTTTGGGAAAACGGCTTTTGGAGAAGAATATCACCACGGTGGTTTTCGATAGGAATGGTTATTTATATCACGGCTTGGTCAAAGCCATGGCCGACGGAGCCCGGAAAGCCGGGATTCGCTTCTAGGGGGCGGAATGGAACATTCACGGGATAGGGATAGAGATAGGGATAGAAATTCTCAGGAGAAGGACAAGGAATTCGTTGAAAAGCTGGTAAAACTCAACCGGACCGCCAAGGTCGTCAAGGGGGGGCGCCGGTTTTCCTTCTCCGCCCTGACGGTGGTGGGAGATCGGAAAGGTAAGGTAGGATACGGGTTTGGCAAGGCCAACGACGTTTCGGAAGCTATCCGCAAGAGCATTGAAAAGGCCAAGCGGAACCTGGTCCGGCTTCCCGTTAAAAACGGAACCATCCCCCACGAGATCATCGGGCTTTTTAAGTCCTCCGAGGTGCTGTTGAAACCCGCTTGTTCCGGCACGGGGATCATTGCCGGCGGTCCTATCCGGGCGATTATGGAAGCCGGGGGGGTTACGGATGTTTTGAGCAAGTCCATCGGCGCCAAAAACCAATACAACGTGGTTAAGGCGACTTTTAATTGTATCAGCCGTATGATGGACGCGAAGGTGGTGGCTAAAAACCGGGGAAAGTCCCTGAAAGAGTTATGGGGGTAGGAAGATGGCGCAGAAAATCCGAGTCCGTCTGGTTCGCAGTACCATCGGGGCCTTACCCAAACACCGTGCCACGGTCCGCTCTTTAGGGCTGCGGAAGATAGGTTCCGAGAGGGAACAGGAGGCGAGCCCCGCTGTTTTAGGAATGGTTAAGCAGGTTGCCCACCTGGTTTCGGTGGAGGAGATTAACTGATGGCTGATTTTGATTTACACGCCCCCGAAGGGGCCCATAAACGGAAACGTATCATTGGCCGGGGTCAAGGCTCGGGCCGGGGTACCACCGCGGGAAAGGGTAACAAGGGCCAGAAGGCCCGGTCAGGGGGTAAAACCTACGTTGGTTTTGAGGGGGGGCAGATGCCCCTGTACCGGCGTTTGGCCCATCGGGGTTTTTCCAATTATCCCTTCAAAAAGACCTACCAGGTGGTAAACCTGGGGGAGATAGAGAAACGTTTTGCCGACGGAGAAACCGTCAGTACCCCATCCTTGATTCAGAAAGGGTTGGTTAAAGGCGCCGTACCGGTAAAGATCCTGGGAGACGGGAAATTCACCAGAAAGCTCGTTTTTGAAATTGAGGCCCTATCGGCTTCCGCGAAAGAGAAGATAACCAAAGCCGGTGGTTCCCTAAGCGGCGGCTCGGCGGCGCCGTCGAAAGACCTTTAATCCGTTGTTATAGGAAAGGTAACATGGCAAGTAATCCATTGGTTGACAGCTTCAGGGTAAAAGAACTCCGGGAACGGATATTGTTTACCGCCCTGATGTTGATTGTTTTCCGCTTAGGGGCGGTACTCCCCATACCGGGGATTAATGTCCGGGAGCTTAACACCTATTTTCTTTCCCAGCAGAATTCCGGAAACGCCATTGTGGATTATCTGGATTTCTTTGCCGGGGGGGCCTTCTCTAACTTCTCGGTCTTTATGCTGGGGATCATGCCCTATATCTCCATGTCGATCATCATGCAGCTTTTGCTTATCGTTTTTCCCAGCCTCAAAAAAATCTCCGAGGAAGAGGGGGGCAAAAAGAAGATCCAGAGTTATCAGCGGATAGGGACCGTGGCGGTTTGTATTATCCAGTCCTTCGCGGTAACCCAATACGCCCAGAGTATTTCCCGGAGCGTGGAAAATCTTTTGAGCATGGGGATAGTTCCCTTCACCCTGATAGCCATATTGACCGTTACCACCGGGACCATGTTCCTCATGTGGATAGGGGAGCAGATCACCCGACGGGGGATTGGGAACGGAATTTCCCTCCTGATCTTTGCCGGCATCGTGGCGCGGCTTCCCCAGGCCCTGTGGGAGCTCATCGGCCGGGTACGGAACGATCAGCTTAACCCGGTTTTTGTGATCGTGGTGTTCGTGATGTTCGTGGCGGTGGTCGCCCTGGTGGTGTTTGAACAGCAAGGCCAGCGGAAGATCCCCGTCCATTACGCGAAACGGGTGGTGGGCCGCCGGATGTACAGCGGTCAGAATACCTATATACCCTTCAAAATTAACCCCTCCGGGGTTATTCCGGTGATCTTTGCCTCGTCGATCCTCACCTTTCCCCTGCAGATAGCCTCGACCATCGGGGGGAATGTGGCGTGGCTGGCGGCGGTTTCCCGGGCCTTAAATCCCCAGGGCCTGCTCTATACGGTGCTGTATGTTCTGCTCATCATCTTTTTCGCTTATTTTTATACCCAGGTGAGCCTGAACCCCATAGAAATCGCCAAAAATATCCGGGAAAACGGCGGTTCCATTCCGGGGATCAGAACCGAACGGATTGAGGAGTACCTGACCAAGATATTAAACCGGATTGTATTGCCCGGGTCCCTCTATCTGGCGGTGATCGCGGTGCTTCCCACGATTATTCAGCGTTTGTTCAACTTTCCCTCGTCAATTTCGTACCTCATGGGGGGTACCTCCCTCTTGATTTTGGTGGGGGTTGACCTGGACACCATGAGCCAGGTGGAGGCCCTTTTGAAGATGCACTACCACGGGGGCCTGACCAAACGGGGGCGGCTGCGGGGCCGGAACCTTTAGGGCGGGAGAGGCCGGTAAGATGGCCCGGTCCCCCCTTGGCGAATTGGTTAAAATTCGCTTTAATAGAAGATCCAATTCCAAAACCCAAGCGGTTAGGATTGGTTATAAAAAAGCGGTTAAAAGCCTGCTTTTCCATTGAATTTAAGGCGGTCCTAAAAACTGAGGTTTTAGGGCGGCTTGAGGAATCTAAGCCCGGGGATAAGTCCGGGGGATGAACAGGTCAAAAAACCGGTAATTTTTGCCGGTTTAAGCGATGATATAAGGGAGAACGATTGGATGAAAGTCCGGACAAGTGTTAAGCCTATTTGCGACAAATGCAAGGTGATTAAGCGGAACGGTATAATCCGTATTGTTTGTCAGAATCCTAAACACAAACAGAAGCAAGGTTAGGGGGCGGCATGGCACGTCTAGCGGGGGTTGACCTCCCTAATAAGCATGTGAATATCGCCTTAACCTATATCTTTGGGGTGGGCCGATCCACCGCCGATGTGATCTGTGCGAAAACCAAGATCGATCCCCAAAGGCTTATCAATGATCTGTCCCCGGAAGAATTAAATGAACTCCGGCAGATCCTGGAAAGCGATTATAAGGTGGAGGGGCGTTTACGGACCGAGATAGCCCTGAACATCAAGCGGCTTATGGATATCGGTTGTTACCGGGGGCTGCGGCACCGTAAAGGGCTGCCCCTTCGGGGACAAAGGACCCGAACCAACGCACGGACCCGGAAGGGTAAGAAAAAGACCGTTGCCGGTAAGAAGAAATAGCCTTTCAACCCCCCGAGGGGTTGAAAAATTCGGAGGATAGGGTGGCTGCTAATACAAAAAAACGGAAAGAAAAAAAATCCGTATATGAGGGGAACGTATATATCCAAGCTACGTTCAATAATACCATTGTCACCATCACGGATCTGATGGGAAACGCTATTTCATGGGCAAGTTCCGGGGGTTTACAGTTTAGGGGCGCTAAAAAGTCTACCCCCTTTGCGGCCCAAACCGTTACCGAAACCGCGGCCCAGAAGGCCCTGCAGGTGGGGTTGCGGGAGGTGCATGTGTATGTCAAAGGACCGGGCATAGGCCGGGAATCGGCGATACGCCAGCTGGGCGCCCTGGGGATAAAGGTAAAATCGATCAACGATGTTACCCCCATACCCCATAATGGCTGCCGGCCGCGGAAAACCAGGCGTATCTAAGAGGGGGGTAAAAATATATGGCAAGATATACCGGACCGGTTTGCCGATTGTGCCGGGCGGAACAGAAAAAATTGATGCTCAAAGGGGACCGTTGCAAAAGCGATAAGTGTCCCATTAACAAAAAACGGCCCGCACCGGGGAAGGACCCCAAGGCCAGGCCGGGAAAGCGGTCTGATTATGGGCTTCAGCTTCGGGAAAAGCAGAAACTAAAGCGGATTTACGGAATGCAGGAGAAACAGTTCAGCCTCTTTTTTGACCGGGCTTTGCGGATGTCCGGTATTACCGGTGAGAATTTGTTTGTATTGTTGGAGCGCAGGCTCGATAATGTAGTATATAGGCTTCGTTTTGCGGTAAGCCGGAGTCAAGCCCGGCAGATCGTACTCCATAGTCATATAACGGTAAACGGTAAGGCTGTTAATATTCCGTCTTATTTGGTGCGGCCGGAAGATGTTATTGGAATTAAAGAGCCCAGTAAGAATTTGGTGGTTGTGAAAGAGGCTCTGAAGGAATTCGGCAAGTCCGGGGTTATGCCCTGGCTGCAGCTCGATCCTGACGGGATGAAAGGAAAATTTCTTGCCGCCCCGCGGCGCAGCGACATAACTGACCTTGCTGACATCAAAGAACAGATGATTGTCGAATTATATTCGAAATAAGGAGTCTCCATGGCCCGTAAGAACCTCCTTAAAGGATTCAAACGCCCCAAAAGTATTTCTTTTGAGCATGGTGAACTTAAACTCAATTACGGCAAGTTCATCGCCGCTCCCTTTGAACCCGGATTTGGTACAACGATGGGAAATACTTTGCGAAGGGTTCTCCTTTCCTCTATCCAGGGATACACCATTACGGCGGTTAAGATAACCTCGTATGATGCCGACGGGGTTGCCCATAGTGTTTCCAGTGAATTTGAGACGATTCCGAATATCGTTGAAGATACCCTGGAGGTACTCAACAACCTTAAACAGATCCGGCTCAGGCTCCCTGAGGATGTGGAGCAGGATATACTTTTGTATGAATGGTCCGGTAAAAACGAGATAAAAAGTGATGATTTTGAACGTACCGGACAGGTTGAGATCCTCAGTACCGGACAGCATATTATGACCCTGATGGATAATGCCCGTTTGGAATTTGAGGTCCAGATCGATCTGGGCCGGGGGTATGTTCCTTCGGAAATGAACGAGCGTTATGTGGAAGTAATAGGCACCATACCGATGGATGCGATTTTTTCGCCGGTAAAAAAGGTTAAATTTGCCGTGGAGCCCACCAGGATAGGGCAGCGTAATGATTATGATAAGCTGATCCTGGAGATTTGGACCGACGGTACCATTAAACCCGACGATGCCCTGGCGGAGGCGGCGAAGATAACCAAGGATCATTTTTCGGTTTTTATTAATTTTGATGAAAACAACCTGGGCGCCGAGGAGGATATGGATGAAGACGATGAGCGGATCCGTCAGATCCTCAATACCCCGGTAGAAGAGCTGGAACTGTCGGTGCGGTCTTCCAACTGTCTTAAAAACGCGAATATTAAGACCATCGGGGAATTGACCCGAAAGACCGAGGATGATATCGCCAAAACCCGGAATTTTGGGAAAAAATCCCTCCAGGAAATAAAAGAAAAACTCAAGGAGTGGAATTT
>JAITBE010000291.1 GCA_031283755.1 Spirochaetaceae bacterium | reverse complement strand
CCCTGGGCAGACATTGATATGGACTTTATGAACCTGAATCAGTCCGCCCATGGGGACCGGGAACACGGCTATATCTACGCCCGGATGCGGCTGCCCCGGAAAGTGGCGGCCGGTTTTTGGCAGGACGGCGAAATCCGCCGCCGTATCGGCGTATGGATGCGGGCCGCCGCCGCCCGGCTGGACGGAACCGGTTCCGTGATCCTGCGGCTGGGGGACAATATGCGGGAAGTGGCGGTTACCGAAGGGGATAAGGTGGAGGCCCAGATCAAATTCGGCTGGCAGGTCAACACCTGGGGGATTGGGGATCTGGCGGAACGCTTCAAACAGGTGAGCGACGGGGAAGCGGAAAAAACCCTAAAAGAATACGAGGCTTCCTACGAACTCGCGCCGGAATTACGGAAGGCCGGAGCAAAACGGACCGCCATGGCGGAACAGGCCAAGATCGAAATTGCCCTGGAGGCCATGCTGGAAGCGGAACACGCGGGGGCCTTCACCACCACCTTCCAGGACCTCCACGGCCTTCCCCAGCTTCCCGGCCTGGCTTGCCAGCGGCTGATGGAAAAGGGCTATGGCTTCGGCGGCGAAGGGGATTGGAAACAATCCATGCTGGTCCGGGCCGCCAAGGTCATGGCCGCGGGCCTTCCCGGAGGCGTTTCTTTTATGGAAGATTACACCTATCACTTTGAACCCCACCGGGAAGCGGCCCTGGGCGCCCACATGCTTGAGGTGTGCCCCTCCATAGCCGGGGAAAAACCCCGGATCGAGGTACACCCCCTGGGGATAGGGGGCAAGGCCGACCCCGCCCGGATGGTATTTGACGCCGCCCCGGGGTCCGCGGTTCTGGTCACCGTGGTTGACCTGGGGGACCGGTTCAGGATGATTGCCAATGAAATCGAAACCATTAAAATAGAAAACACCATGCCAAAACTCCCGGTGGCCCGGGCCCTTTGGAAGCCCTACCCCGCCATGCGGGACGCCGCCGAATCCTGGATCATCGCCGGCGGCGCCCATCATTCGGTTTATGCCAGCGCCCTTACCGCGGAGTACTTCCGGGATTGGGCGGAAATGACGGGCATTGAGTTTGTCCTTATTGATAAGGATACCAAACCGGTCAGATTGCGGGATGAACTCCGCTGGGCCGAAGCCTATTGGTCGTCCCGGCCATAGCCTGGGGCTGTCCGGGACCTCCGCTTCCGGACAGCCCGGCCCCTTCCGCGGCTTTTTTCAAAATTTTTCAATTTTTTTTAAAAAGACTAAAGCAGCCTGCATCCCCATACCATATTATAGGCAGGAGGCTTTGGGATGGTAAATTCTGTACGAAAAAACAAGCTGGCCCCGGTATTCTTCCTGATGATTTTGGGGCTCAGCAGTTGTACGGCATCTTCAGTCCGGGATTCCCAGGGGATGCGGACCGTAACTATCGCTGCCTGGAATGTACAGGCCCTTTTTGACGGCACCGAAACCGGGAACGAATACGGGGAATACACCGCTTCGTCAGGATGGTCAAAAGAAAAATATTTGGCCAGATTAACCTTCCTCTCCCAAGGGGTAGACTTAATAAGCGCGGATATTCTGGCGATGATAGAGGTGGAAAACCCCCAAATTCTGGAAACCCTTAGCTCGGATTTATTGGCAAAACAAAAATACCATTGGAATTTTTTTGCAAATAATCCCGGAGCCTCCCTGGGAATCGGCGTTCTCAGCCGATTCCCTTTTATTAGAACCAAAACCCATTCCGCGGTTTACGGAGAAGAAACCACCCCCCGGCCTGTTTTGGAAGTATGGCTTGAACCGGCCGGCCGGCCCCTGGTTCTCTTTATCTGTCACTGGAAATCGAAACTCGGAGGGGATAAAAACACCGAACCCCTTCGCCGGGCTTCGGCCCGGATTATCAACCGCAGAATGGAGGAGATACGCCAGGAATATCCGGAGATACCGGTGATAATCCTGGGGGATTTAAACGAAAATCACGATGAATTTTACCGGCAAAAGGGGGCCTATGTCAGCGCCCTGCTCCCGGACGATCCCGGGGCGGCGGAAGCCGCCGGTAAAATTCCCGCCGGCGTCAGGGCCCGGGATGATTTTCTCATTATCAGCGGGGAAAAACCGCCCCGGGCGGAACATTTTCCCCGGGGTTCGCGGGCTTTTTATTCCCCCTGGGAAATCGAATTATCCCCGGGGTCCTATTATTACCAGGATACTTGGGAGACCATCGATCATCTGCTGTTATCCGAAGCCCTCTTTGACAATTCCGGCTGGGATTTTGATTCCTGCCAGGCGGTCGCCCAGGAACCGTTCCTCAATGCCCAGGGTTATCCCAACGCCTATAACCCCCGCACCGGTTTCGGGCTCAGCGACCACCTCCCCCTTAAACTGGTCCTCAGGCAGTCTTCCCCCGGCGTCCCGGCGGATTAGAACCGGGCCGGAAAAGGCGTTTTTTTTTGAATTCGGGGCCAAAATTTAAAAAAAACGTAAATTTTTACAAAATTTTGTTATTCCCCCTTTACATTTTTTTATATCCGTGCTATGTTAGATAAAGCTAACTAACAGGAGATCCCTATGAAAAAAATATTTATCACCTATTGGAGCGGATCCGGTAATACCGAGGCCATGGCAAATTCCGTGGCCAAGGGCGCAGGCGAAAACGGGGGAGAAGTAATTTTAAAACCCGTGGGTTCCGCTTTGGCAGATCTGGTTAAGGACGCGGACGCCCTGGCCTTCGGCAGTCCCGCCATGGGAGATGAGGTCCTGGAAGAAGGGGAAATGGAACCCTTTATCGCCTCTTTAAGTTCCGCGGACCTGCGGGGGAAAAAACTCGGCCTTTTTGGCTCCTATGATTGGGGTGACGGGCAGTGGATGCGGAACTGGGTGGAACGGATGAAGGGGCTTGGGGCCGCGGTTGACGGAGACGGAATCATAGCCCAGCTTGAACCGGCCAAAGAAGCCCTTGCGTTATGTTATGAATTGGGCAAACGGCTGGCGGAATGAGCCGAAAACTGAGGGTTTCGAACTATTTTATTCCGGGCCTTTTTCAAAACCCGGTTGGTCTTTGAAAATGCCTCCTTGTTTTATAATTTAGGGTGATTATTGTTTACCTCTCTCGGTAATCACCTTGAAATATTGTTGAAAAAGCCTCGTTTTTCAACAAAACACCTCAATGGTAGTTGGGTGATTTAAAAAAATGTCGCTCTCCATTCTTTACCCGGGGACGTGATCATACGTGTCACGTAGCGAATCACGCCTCCGGGTTTTTTTTCCCTATTTTTTAAGCAGCGTTTCCCGGTGTTTTTCCGCTTCAAGATGCATTTTTTCAAGGTTCTCCATAATCGCGTCCACCGCAGCCTGTTTTTTGTCTTCTATCCCCGCGGCTTCCGCCTGGGCCCGGGTCTTGTTTCTGAATTCGGCGCAGGAGACAACCGGCCCTGCGGTATACCGTACCACATCCCGGCAGACAAAATCGTCCATCATATCCCCCTGACGGATATGGAGCAAATTCCCGTTAATCGCCACCATACACATATAATCAAAGGATTTAATATAGGAATCTATCTCCCGGACCCCTTTTTTTGAGGTAGGATCCCAGGACCGGTACCGGGTGCCGGAAGGGAAAACCAGGACCAATTTTCCCTGAACCTTTATCTCCAATAAGGTCTTCATGGCCGCCCGGTTAATCCCGTTACTGCGGACAATCTCCTCCTTGTTTTTTTTTCCGTCCAAAGCTAAAAGGGAGCGGCTGGGATATATCACCAGCCGGGTATACGCCCCGGTAAAGGCCGCCACCGCGGGATTTTCCTCGTTCAGCTTCATACCGGCAATGGCTACCAGAGCTTTGGCGATTTCCTTCCCGTGATCCGGCTCTTTTCGTAAAAGATACGAAAAATTCGGCAGATCCATGTTACTGTAATGTTCTAAAAGCAGGAGGCAGGACTTTCCTTCGGATGCCTTGCGAAAAAGATCCTTCAGATTATCCATCCCCGAGATACCGGAGCCGGGCTGGATCAAATCTTCAACCAGTCTATCCACCAGGGATAATGCGTCTTCATCCCCCTCTTGATAGACATTATGCTCCGTTACTACCCGGGCCAACTTTGAAATAGACATCACCTCTTTAATAAGCTCCGGGTAAGCGCCGCTCAAAGTTTCCATGGGTTCAGTATACTATCCCTCTTTTACCCTGTCAAATGAAATATCCCGGGAG
>JAITBE010000157.1 GCA_031283755.1 Spirochaetaceae bacterium | reverse complement strand
AGCATAAAATAAAACAAGATGTACGCCCAAAAAAAAGAAATCATATCCGGTGAATCCCGTTCCAGTTTAGCCGCCCTCCTTTTACGTTCCCTGGCGCTTTTTGCGGTTTTGTATCAGGTCCGGCTTCTGGCCCAGGACCTGGCGGATACGCCGGTCTTTGTCATCACCCTGCTTTTTGGCTTTGTCGCGGCCTGGATTCTGGCAAGACGGGGGCTTTCCCCCCTGGCCGCCCTGATCGTTCTGATCCTGACACCCTGGACAGCCCGGGCCGGGGTCGCCATGCTCCGGCTTTTTTTTCCCGGTTCCACCATAACCCCCGACGCCCTGCTCCTCAACCTGGATCGCAACAACTTTGTGGTCCTCCTGCCCTTTTATTGGGCCGCCCTCTCGACCTACTTTTCCGCCCGGTCCCTCCATTTTTTGCGGGCCGATATTATCGCCACGGATACCCTGCTCCTGGGGCTTTTCTGTATAACCCGCACCGGGGAAATGGAGGCCTACCGCTGGCCGGTTTTGATGATCGCCCTTTTTACGGGGATCCTCTTTCTGCAGATCCTGGCCTTTATGTTTTCCCTTCCCCGGGAATACCGGCTGAGGAAAAAAGAAGGCCTTGCGGCGGGTTTTACCCTGCTTCTTCTGGCTTTTCTGGGGGGCATCTTCTTTATCAGACCCTCCCAGGAAGGGGCCGTGACCAAGGGCGGCGGGCTGCTGGAGCCTAACCTCTTTCGTTTTGATTTTACCCAATACCTCAAGCTGGAAAGTGAAATCAGTATGAAGGACGATCTGGTTCTGATTGTCAGAAAGGACCCCGAAGATACCCATATTTTGCTCCGCCGTTTCGTACTGTCCGGGTATGACCCTAAACAGGGATTCTTTCGGTATGATACGATAGATGAAAAGGCCCATCCTCAACGGCTGCCCGAAGGATATACCCTCTTTGATGACGAGGAGATCGAGACCTACCGGATCACCAATCAGGAATATTTTTTCGTTAACCTGGACCCCCAGGTTTTTGTCGCCATGAACAAGCCCGTCATGGTTACCCCCTTTGACCAGTGGGACGCTTCTTCCTTTAGTTCCGCTTACGGAGTACAGAGCTATGTCAGCGAAGCCCTGCCCTTTGAGCTGATAGAATCGGTCGCCGGCCCCGCGGCGCCGGAAACCCTGGGCCTAAGCGCCGGGGACTACGCCTATTACACTGAATACGGCGGGGACGAGCTGATCGCGGCCTATGCCCGGGAAATAACCGGGGGAATTACGAATTACTGGGAAAAGGTAAGAACCATTTACGAATGGTTAAAATACGGCGAATACCGGTACAGCCTAAAACCCGGTATAGCCCCCGATGGGGATCAGTTGAAATTTTTTCTTTTTCAATCAAAAAAAGGCTACTGTTCTTATTACGCCTTTTCCATGGCCTTGCTCCTCCGCTCCCTGGGCATACCCGCCCGGGTGGCGGTGGGTTTTTTTATTGATCCCGAAACCGATACCTTTAACTATTACCCGGTCCGCTCCAGTATGGCCCATGCCTGGATAGAGGTCTATTATCCCGGCTACGGCTGGATTGAATATGATCCCACCTCGGGAATTCTGGCCGAAGGGGAGGAATTCATCTTTTCCACCGGGACGCCCCCGGATGTCTTTGAACGGCTGATGAAAGAAATCCTGGATAACCGGTCCCGGCTTACCCCCCGGACAGGGGCTGAAAACGAAACAATTCCCGGAAGCCTGGACCAGTTGGGGCGGTCCGCCGGCCTTTTTTTCCAAAAAAATTGGGGAACGGTTCTTTTTATCATCCTCTGTCTGGGGTTTATGTTTATCCGGACCGGCCGCCTCTGGCTGTTACCCTTTACCGGGAATCCGCGAAAAAAGGCGTACCGCCTTTGGACCCACGCGGTACGGCGGCTGCGCCTGGGGGGATTCAAGCGGGGTTCCCAGGGCGAGGCCGATTGGGCCCGCTATCTGGACGGGGAATTTGCCCTGGGGGTTTACCCCCTCTACCAAAGCCTGGCCGCCGCCCGGTATGCCCCGGAATTTACCCGGGAGGATTTTTCCCTCTTGAAAGTCCGGTACGGGTTTTTCCGGGATCAGTACCAAAGGGTTATACCCCTTCCCCGGCGGATCCTGGCCTGGATCTTTCCGCTCCTGGCTCTGGGCCCCTTCAAAGGGCGATCCGGGGGAGGGAAGGCCCGGAACCTCACCCTCCTGGTATTCCCGATCCTTTTAGCGGTCCTGATCGGGGATGCGGCCCGGGCCCAAACGCCGGACATGGAACTTGAACCGGGGGCGGAGGAGCTTTTTTCTGACGCACTGGATTCCCAGAACGCGGAACTATGGGAACGGGCCATTGAACTGTACGCCCAGGGCGCCAAACTCTACCCCGAAGATCCCCGGTTTCCCCTGGCCCTGGGGAACCTTTATTCCGGCCACCGCCTTTTCGCCCTTGCCTGGGATGAATACCGCAAGGTAGAAAAGCTGATCCCGGAAAATATCGAAATTTTATACCTTCTCTCCCGGACCGCAGGTTATCTGAACCGGACCGCCATTGCGGTGGAGTACCTGGAACGATTATTGTTCCTGGATCCCCTCAATTATGAGGCCATCAGCAATTTGGGGTGGATGTACTATAAGCTCCACCGCCTGGAGGAAGGGGAACAGCTTCTTCTGGAAGCCCGGTCCCAAACCGGGGGGGATGCCGACTTTGCCATGACCCTGGGAACCATCTATTTGGCCATGTTTCGCTATGAGGATTCCAAACAGTGGTACCTTGAAGCCATTGCCCAAGGGGAAGCCGTGGGAGACCAGCGGTTTACCGCGGTGGCCTATTACAATCTCTCCATTTTGGAAAGCCGGTTCTACCAATTCAGCGCCGCCTTTGACTGTACCAATGCTTCCCTGGACGCCCAGGACAGGCCCTCGGGACGGCTTGCCCGGGGAGAATTATTCCTCCGGCGTTTGGAGCTGGCGCGGGTTCTGACCGAATATCAGGACGCCTATGAGATGGATACCTCCCCCCTTGCCAAGGTGAACCTGGCCCAAGTCTATCAGATTGCGGGCCGGCTTGAAGAAGCCCGGCTGTACGCCGAAGACTGCCTGAACCAGGGGGATCATTCCTGGATGCTCAATTACGGTATCGATCCGGTACAGTACAAACGGGACCTCCACGAGATCCTGTATAAAACCTACGGAGGTCTTAAAAAGACCCAGGGGACTTTTGTTTATGGTTCTCTAAGGGAAAAGATCACCGGCCTTTTACAGACCCTTTCCTATGGTTTTAAGGAGTCGGTTCACCGCCGCCTCTACGAAAAATACTGTTTCCTCAACGCCCAGGCCTATGAGGCGGAACTTTCAAGCCCCGGCGTATCCCATTTGGATGTCCTGCTGCAGTACTACTATGCCTTTCAATCTTATCCTTCCCGGGCCCGGACCTACCTTGACCAGGCCAGGGAATTTGAGACGGCCCTGATAACCCAGGCCCAGGGTTCCTATGATTTGGAAGAAGGGGCCCTGCGGGGAGACCTAGCCCTTATCCGCCGGAGCCTGGAGCAATTTGATCCCCTCTGGGAACGGGACATGATTGCCGAAGGGTATGCCGAATTGGCCCAGACAGCCCGGGGAAGTGAAAAAAAAGAGGCGGCGGAACGGCTTTACGCCCTTAATCCGGGCGCGCTCCGCCAAAAGGGGATACCCCTGCCCGCGGAAATCCATATGAACACCAGCGAAATCCCGGACAATGCCGCAAAACTTGAAAAAACCCTGCGGCGGGCCCTGGATAAGGCGGGGATTGACGAGATCCGGGACGGCCAGGGCCGTTTCCGGCTCAGCATAAACCTTGGCCCTGAGGGGGATGCCCTCTGTCAACTCTACGATACCGGCAGGGGAACGAATCTTTTCACCCGCCGGTTCCCCCTCAACTCCTCCGCCCCGGAGGACATAAGCGCCTTCACCCGCGCCCTCGGGGAAGAACTCTTTACCGCCCCCTGACGCCGTTTTGCGCTTACCGGCAAAGTCCCGCTGGGGCGGGGCAATTGCCCGGTGGGGGCTAGACGATCGTGGCCTTTATCTACGCACGCTTGGGCGTGGCGTTCTTTGTATCACGTCGTGCGCCCCCGCCGGGCAATTGCCCCGCCCCAGCGGGCTTTAGCCGGGAAAGGGCAAAATGGCGTCAGGCTTATGATGGGGAAGAGGCCGGGATTGGGGGGGGCGTTGCCCTGCGAGGGCCGGATGCGGTGTTGCAGGGGAGCCCGCCGCTACCAGTAGCGTCTGGGGTCAGACCTCGCCCCCTGCATCTAGTACCGCTGTCGGGTTGTCCTAATACCGCAGGAGTGACTGATACCGTTTTTCTTGAGACCCCCGCAGGGCAGCGCTACCCATCCACCGGCCTCTTCCCCCGCGTAAGCCGGGCGGCATTTTGCGTTTGTCAACCAATGCCCGCTGGGGAGGGGCGGGGGGTGGGGGCGGGGGGGGGGGGGGGGTTGGCGGGCGGGGGGCCGGGGGCGCCGGCCCCCGCCCGGCGG
>JAITBE010000140.1 GCA_031283755.1 Spirochaetaceae bacterium | reverse complement strand
TAGTCAAAGGCCACCAGGCTGTCGCAGATAATGGCATCCACCCGGCCGAGTTTGAGTTCATCGAAGCAGTTGATCACCTTGTCGTATTCATAGGGGGTGAATTGCAGCCCCTGGCTCTGGAGCTGGGCCATGTAGATATCAGAGGTGGTCTCCGCCTGATAGGCGACTCCCCGGCCGCTGAGGTCTTCGGGCCTCCGGGCGGTGATCGAGGAACCCTTGAGCAGTACCAGGGCCTGGGCGTTACCGATATAGGGTTTGGTGAAGTTGTGCTTTGCCAGCCGCTCATCGGTTATGGTTACCGCCGACATGATACAGTCGTATTTACCCGTATCAACCCCGGCAAAAATACCGTCCCAGGCGGTATCAATCAGTTCGATCTTCAGCCCCAGTTTAGCCGCAAGGGCATTGGCCATCTGGACATCGAAACCCACGGGGGTCCCGCTTTCATCCAAATACTCCATGGGGGGATACCCGATTTCCATACCAACGGTGAGTACCCCGGACTTAATGGTTAGGCCCCCTGACTGTTTAGCGCCGCCGGCAAAAACGCCGCCCGCCAAAACAAGGCCCGCCAAAACCAGACCAACAATTTTATTAAGCTTCATTGTAGTGTTTCCTCCTCGAAAATATGGGCCCCACCTTACCGGTACGCCCTGAATAAATGTTAGTATACCGTGATAGTTTTTTCTCTGTCAATAAGAAAAAGCCCCAAAAATGTATTTTTATGCGAATTTCTGTATATATATGCGTCAGTATACCCGAATAAATCCGGTGAATTCTTCTGAGGTTTTGAGCAGGTTACGCTTATTTTGAAACCGGAGAAAAAAATAAGGGCATAGGGGTTTCTCCGGAAACCTCTATGCCCCTGTTTTAGCGGGTGTTATTTCCCAATGGTAATAAGCCGCTTCTGAGCTTCCGCCCGTTTTTTAATTTCCAGGCAGAGCAGGCCGTTTTTGAAATTCGCGGTGATGTTATCCTGGTCCGCGTCCTCCGGCAATTTGAAGGCGCGGCTGAAGGCGGTTTTCCGGCGTTCCCGGATATAGTACCTGTCCTCATTCTCCCGGTCTTCTTTTTTCCCGGAGCTTTCCTCCCTTTTCGACTTAATGATCAGGGTGCGATTGTCCAGGTGGATTTCCAGATCCTTTTCATCGTAACCGGGAAGCTCCGCCTCCAGGATGTAGCTTCCCTCGGCTTCCCGGACATCCATTGCCGGGGAATAGGCGAAAAGCCGATCCGCGGGGGTTAAAGGGGATTCCCCAAAGAAGGACCCCATATACCGGTCAAAATCATTCAGGGCCTTCTCAATGTTTAACGGACGATACAAGGTTACTGCTTTCATTTTTTTTATCTCCTCTTATGCATAGATTTTTTTGGAGCACTTACCCGTTATTTCCGGGTTTTTGCTCCGCTATAAATATATATAGCAAGAACCGTGCCAAGCAGGCGAAAATTTCAAAAAAAATGCAAAAAGATTTAATTGTATAATTCTTTGCTATATAAAGAATTACATAATTCGGTAATTGCGGGGTTAAATTTTTAATCCGCTAAAAAAAATTTTACCGATTATTTCTTAAAATAATAGTATCAAAATGATACAGGTGTATCAAAAGTACATTCTGCAAGAATCAAAATGACACAGGTAATATACCGGCTTGCCATATAATCGCCTTTGGGGCATATTTAATGTAGTTATGACCGTAAATCAGGAAGGCGCCCTTAAGGAATTTCTCGACAACATCACTGAGCCCTTCAGTTTGAGCGATGTAGTGGCCTTTGTCCGCATGATCGATCCCAAAAGAAGCGGGCGGCTCTCCATGGAAATAGCGGCGTTTATAGAATCCCGGAATATCGCCTTCCGCCTGGGCACCAACCGCTGGGTTTCCCGGCGGGGGTGTTTTGAACCGGTGCGTTTTGTCATAAGCCCTACCAGGCTGGAACTGCTCAACGGTATCCTCATCCCCGGGCACCGGTGCGTACCCTTTGCCAATCCGGATCTTTTGCCCCAAAAATACACCTTCTTTTGGGGGGGCGCCCCGATTCCCATGACCACCACCGAGGGGCCGCCGGATGAATTTTACCCCTATTACAGTATTTACGGGGAAGAATATGCCCCCCAATATGTGGCCCGGGATAATCCCGAAAATGAATCCGCCTTTAACTATGACCCCTACGAGGATCCGGTGGAAGTCTCCATCCAAACCCTGGATATGCGGAACATATACCGGGAGGCGGCTTTTGTTCCCGGGGATTGCTTTGCGGCCCATACCCTGGATTGGAAAAACGGGTCCTTTGAGCTGGAACGGGTCGGCAAGGGTGAATGGTCCCAGGCGGAACTTTACGCCTGGTTTGAGGCCGCCGAAGGGGGCTTTGAAGATTCCTTTGAGTTTCTGGGTCCCGGTACTTCCACGGAGGAACAGATAGCCTATGCCTATTGGTTCGGGGGAAAACGGATGCGGGAGGTGCCCGCCTATTCCCTGGAGACGTTTCTGTATGATAAAACCGATCGGATTGAAACCGCGGCCTACGGCATAGAAACCCGGTTTTGGTACGCGGGAAAGGAGATTCCGGACCGGAAGGACCTGGAGGGGATCCAATCCCTGCCGGACAAGACCGTGCTGGAGGAGATCCTGTATAAAAACAAAGTCCCCGTATCAGAATATGTGATCCAGTCCTATGTATGGGATTCCCTGTACCGTAATGACGCCCAGGTTCCTCATGTCCTTAGCCGGATTATCCCCCCGGCGGTGAACCTGGATAAACAAAGCCGGGATTACCTTGCCGAATATATCACCGATGCCCTGGAGGACTTTCAAAAGATATATTCCCCCTTTGCCGATCAGATCATGGGACCCATCCGGCAGCGGGTCGGGGAACTGCACACCGCGGTGATAGATCTGGCCGCCCGGATATATAAAAGCGATATTGATGTATCCTGGCTGCCCCGTCATACCTTTGTGGTCCTCTCCCAGATCCAGGGCCATGCCGCCAGTGTCCTTGAGGACTTGGACCTGGAGCCTGACCCGGACCCCGAGTGGGCCCTCACGGAAACGGAGTTGGAAGCCATGGATAACTCCCTGGACAGTATGATCGAAACCTATGAAGATATAAAGGAATTGATAGAAGATGCCCTGGACAGTTTCAGGCGGAACAATATTTCCATGGTAAAAGGCCCGAAAAAGGAATTCCGGATGCTGGAGGCCCGGACGATCCAGATAAGCATCGGGGGGACCGAGGTATGGCGCCGGATCATCGTTCCCGAGGCGTCCCGGCTTAAGGATTTACACCGGATCATCCAAACCCTTTTTGGGTGGACCGGGAACATGGCCTTCCGGTTTATCCCCGGAGGGAATTTTCTCCATCGGGTTTCCGGGGAGACCCCGGCGCCAAACCTGGAATCCAGCATCACCGATCTTGCCGTTAAGGGGATATCTGAATTGATTTATGAATACGGAACCCGGTGGAACATAAAAATCATGCTCCTCTCCCGTATTGAGGGGAAAGGCGCCCCGGTCCGCTGCTCCGCCGGCGCCGGCGCCGCGCCTCCTGAAAATATCGCCGGTCCCGCCCGGTTCAGAAAACTCTTATCCGCCCTGGAAATAGGAAGCGGGCAGGAACGCCGGGCCGCCCAGGAAGAATTAGGGCAAAATTTTAATCCCCTGGCTTTTGATCTGGAATTAAGTAATCGTAATTTAGCCGCCGGGGCATTTCAAATAAACAGTGAGGTCCAAAACCATGAGCCATAAATTTGCCGGCCTGATCCAACGGGGAGGGGTATTTTACCACATCCGGGGAAATACTCCCGAAGAGGCACTCAAAACCTTGATCTTTGCCATACCTATCCTTCCTTCCGGCATAGACCGGGAACAACTGCTGACGGCGGTCCTTGAACGGGAAGCGCTGATGTCCACGGCCATTGGCAGGGGTATCGCCCTGCCCCATCCCCGGACGCCCCTCATTACCGACCCCCAGGAACAACAGGTGATTATCGCCTTTTTGGACCGGGAAGTGGACTGGAAAGCCCTGGACGGGGAGGCGGTGCATACGGTGATGCTCATTATTTCCGCTTCAACAAAGTTCCATCTCCATACCCTTTCGGAGATCAACTTTCTCTGCCGCCAGGAAAAATTCTACGCTATCCTTAAAGACCGGCGGGCGGGGGAAGAAATTGTCAAGGCCGTCAAAGAGGCGGAACAAACCTGGCAATAGGGCTTAGGCGCGCCAGGGCAAATTTTGCCTTTCGGGGATAACCGGAAAACCATCCTGTTCTGTTAGTTTGAGCGGGGAAAAGCGGGTTTTCCGGCCCTAGGCGCCAGGGGCAGGCGCCGGACGGCATCAACCTTCCGATTGAGGGGTTCCGTTATCCTTGGTCTGGGGAGACGCCGATGTTTCCGGCGGAACCACCGTGGCAACCGTTTTTTCTTCCGATCCCTCACCTTCCCATTGGAGGGAGCTTATATCATAAACGGTTTTCAATTCAACAATAACAACGGTTACTTCCCTTTTCGGTTCCGTTTCCTCGTCCGCTTCTTTTTCCGTATCATTGACGGTAACATCCGGCGTGACGGATAAAACGGATCCAAGCTGTAAGGTTCCGGTTCCGGTAATCAAAGAAGACAGCTCCGAAAGATCCGGCTCCAAGAAAACCGCGGTATTGTTCAAAGACAAACCGGCTTTGACGTAGCTGTTACCGACCTGATAATCAAAGAGAAGGGAGATATAGTTCTCCCGATCCGTAAGTTCCAGGATCGTTTCATACCGTTCTTTTCCAAGCTCAAGGCTCAGGACTAAACCGGTTTCGGCAAGGGATACGTTTATATGTAAGGTATTGGGAGAATCCTTCAGGTTAAAAAATAAATCTAATATGGTGCCTTTTCCCAGGGGCGCAAACTGTAGTTTTATCCTTCCCTGGCCTTGTTCATTTGGATTCAGGGCGGTAAAAGCAACGGGAAGGGCATAGAGATCCCCGGGGCCTATGGATAGGCCATACATCCCCGCGTAGGGCATCCAGACGGGAACGGTGGTTTCCAGGGGGGTAAGATCATTTGCTTTTTCGGGATTTTTTACATTATGGAGGGTTCCCGCGAAATCATACCAATGGGTAAAGGGGTCCGCCTCCTCGGAGAAATTTCTCTTTCGCTCGTTTTTCGTTGAGACCGGCAGTAAAAGTTCCTTGGTTTTGCCGATTATACCCCGGCGAAGCCTGCTTTCGGGCATCATGGGGAACACTTCCACCCGGATGGTGTGGAACAAGGGCTGCTCCGGAACCTGCCACATAAAACGATTGGCCCCTTCGGTAACATAGCCTTCGCCGATGCTTTGTTTTCCGCTGTACCAAACCACATAGGGGCTCAACCGTTCATCGGCGCTGATAAGGGCTTCCAGCAGGACGTTTTCCCCCGGAGAGGCCAGATGGGCCCCCGCTAATGCGCCGGGAAGATAACTTTGAAGGTCCGTAAGGTCAAATTCGGCGTCGGCAAGGTAATAGATGGATTTTTCGGTCCGGGACAGGATGTCTTTTTCTCCCAACACTTGAAAAACAATGGTATAATATCCAATGGGCAGTCCTTCGGGAAGGACAAAAGCGGGCAATTGCTGGTCCAGCCGGGGCACCCGGATAAATTCTACCGGGGCTTTTTTCTCCGGGGCGTCTTCGGACAGGGTTTCAGCGGATTCATCGGGGTTTACTCCGGATACCGATATATCCGCCTCTCCGGACTCAGATTCCCCTTTGGATTCGGCAAAAAGACTGTAGTGGTATTCCCTGCTTACCTTTTCTCCCTGGGAATTCTCTAAAAAAACCACCAGCCCCCGGACATCGGGATCGTTTACCAGGGAATTTTTAAAATAGGGATAAAAATCATTACCCTGGCCAACAACAGAACAGGTATCCAGGGAAACTTCGTTAACCAAAGCGCTCACCTGGTAGGTTCCGGCAGAGGGTATTACCATATCCCAACCCAGGTCCCCGCAGGCTATGAGAATTAAAGATAAAAAAGCTCCCCAAAGGGGAATATGTTTATTCATCGACTAGACACCTATTCTATTATATAATTATATCCCATTAAGGGCGAGAAATCCATTTTTTTTGCGTTTTTTTTAAATTTTTTTAATTTTTTTTTACAGCGGCTTTTTTTCAACCCTATGGCCCGGCAAAATCATACAAATTGAGCCTTTTCAGCGAAGAACCGCGGATTGTTTCATAATTCGCGGACTCTTTTTTAAAAGTAAACGCCCGTGGCGCCGGGCGCATCCATTGTTAAAAAAAAGTAAATCCGGTATGTTTTTTGCTATGCGGGCAACCAGAGTTATTATCCATCTGGACCGGTTTTGCCGGAATATTCAAGGGGTACGGGAAAAAATAGGCCCCGCGCCGCGGATCTGTGTCCCTGTCAAGGCCGATGCCTATGGTCACGGGGCGGCCAGAATCGCCGCCGCCGCCCTTGACGCCGGGGCCGCCTTCCTCGCCGTAGCCACGGTGAGCGAAGGGGCGGAGCTTCGGAATGGGGGAATCGGCGCCCCCATCCTCCTCCTTTCCCTTCCCCTGCCGGAGGAACTCCCCGAAGTGGTCTCCCTGGGGCTTATTCCCCTGGTCTCGGACCGGGATTTTATCCGGGAAGCCGCCCGGGCCGCCAAAAACGCGGGGAAACCGCTGGAGGTTCACCTCAAAATAGATACCGGCATGGGCCGTCTGGGCTGTTCCCCCGGGGAAGCCGCGGATCTGGCCGCTTGTATTGTCCGGGAAAAGTATTTGCGGCTGGGGGGGACGGCGACCCATCTGGCGGCGGCGGACTCTTTGGCCCCGGAGGATGCGGCCTATACCAAAAAACAGCTTGCCCGGTTCCGGGAAGGGGTGGAGGGGATCCGCCGGGCGGGGTTCGAGCCGGGTATTGTCCACGGGGCCAACTCCGGGGGAGTGGTTTTTCATGAGGATTCCTGGTTCGATATGGTCAGGCCCGGAATACTCCTCTACGGGTACCGTCCCGGGCCCGGGACGCCGGAGGTAACGCCGGTGATGGAACTTCTTACCCGGGTGAGTTGTATAAAGCCGGTGAAAAAGGGGGAGACGGTTTCCTACGGAAGAACCTGGACCGCTCCCCGGGATACGATGATCGCCATCCTCCCTGTGGGGTATGCCGATGGACTTGTCCGGAATTTGGGGGGAAATTTTTCCGTGACCATCCGGGAAAG
>JAITBE010000029.1 GCA_031283755.1 Spirochaetaceae bacterium | reverse complement strand
GCTTTTGTTTACGCACGCTTTGGCGTGGCATTTGTTGTATCACGTCGTGCGCCCCCGCCGGGGAATTGCCCCTCCCCAGCGGGCTTTAGCGGGTAAGAGGGCAAAATGGTCTGCTTTGGCGCGGGGGAAGAGGCCTGTCTCAAGCCTTTTTCGGTGATCGTAGCTTCTTCTGGGTCTAAAGAAGTTGCTTGCGCGAGGGAGTTGTTATTTTTTCGGGTCCACACGCTCACGGTTCGCGTGCATTATCGCGGGGCCTGAGGTAACGGGCTGCGGGAGGAGGCATCCAGTGTTGCCGCGGGCTTCGCCGCGGCGCTGGGTACTGGGGGAATTGCCGCGGCATATTAGCAGATGATTGGACCTGAAGCCCTGGGGTATGGACCTGAAACCTTGATGTTTTAACTTCAATCCTTGCAGCGCCGTAGACCAGGTTCCTGGCGGGTAACACCGCCCATCCGCCCGCCTCTTCCCCCGCGTAAACCAGTGCGGCATTTTGCCCCCGACCCGCTAAAGCCCGCGGGGGCGGAGCAATTGCCCGGCGAGGGCGCACGGCGTGATACCAAAAATGCCCGCCAAAGGACAGCGCGCGAAATGTTGAGCGCGTCTCCCCAAAAAGGCAACACGGAGAGAGGCCAAAGAGCGGTAACACGGATCGATAAAAGTAAAAGGCCGATGCCAAAGCGTGCGTAAACAAAAGCCACGATCGTCTAGCCCCCGCCGGGCAAGGACCCCGGTTCAATACCCCCCTTCCGCAGCGCCGTAGATCAGGTTCCTGGCGGGTAACACCACCCCATCCGCCCGCCTCTTCCCCCGCGCGAAGCGCCGGCATTTTGCCCTCTTACCCGCTAAAGCCCGTGGGGGAGGGGCAATTCCCCGGCGAGGGCGCACGGCGTGATACCAAAAATGCCACGCCAAAGCGTGCGTAGACAAGGGCCACGACCGTCTAGCCCTCGCCGGGGAATTGCCGCTCCCCAGCGGGGCTTTAGCCGGTAAGGCAAAATGCCGGACCGCAATTGAGGTTCCCGAATCCCCTTGTTTAGGATACTATGAACCATGGTTCTTTCGGATCTGATATTTATCCTCTGCCGGCCCTCGGAACCGGGAAATACCGGCGCCGTATGCCGGGTTTTAAAAAACATGGGCCTGTCCCGGCTGCGGCTGGTCGCTCCGGCCCCCATGGACGACGGGGTTGTCCGGGCCCGGGCGGTCCATGCCGGGGATGTTTGGGAGCAGGCCCGGGTGTTTGATTCCCTGGAATCCGCGGCGGCCGATTGTTCCCTGGTGATAGGGACCACCCGCCGCCGGGGGCGGCGCCGGAAATCGATCACCATGACCCCCCGGGAGGCGGCGGCTTATCTCCGGGAGCGGCCCGGTCCGGCGGCGCTGGTTTTCGGCAATGAGCGGACCGGCCTTGAGGACCGGGAGCTTAGGTTCTGCAACCTCGCCTCCCATATCCCCGCGGATGGGGCCTTTCCGTCCCTAAACCTTTCCCATGCGGTTCAAATCTACGCCTATGAACTTTTTACCGCCCTTGGTTCGGCCCGGGATGAACCGAAGGGCCGCTGGGCTCCCCTGGACCAAACCGGGATAAATACCCTGGTTCATTCGGTGAGCGCCTCCCTGGAATCTCTGGGTTTTTACAAGCACCCCGGCCGGGAAGACCAGGAACAGTTTTTTCGGGACATCTTTTCCCGGGCCGCCTTAAACGCCGGGGAGGCCCGGTATCTGGAAAATATTTTTGCCAAGACAGCGCGGCTGGCGCGTTAATCTGCCCCTACCGCTTAAATAAACGGTACACCACCAGGAGCAGCTTATAATAAAAATAGGGAAAAATTCTGAAAAAACGCAGGGGGTTTTGGAAACAATAACCTATCCCCTCAAGACCCCGGTCAAAGATCGCCCGGGAGGGGCGTTTTTTCCGTTCGGCGAAAATCTCAAAAAGGTCACTGCACCATAAACGCAGGCCGGGGTTGAGTATACCAGTGTTCCGGGCGATCCAGCGTTCCCCGCCGTGAACCCCCTTGCCCACCAGGAGCAGGGAAGGGGACGCCTTTCGTATGGCCTGCAGCAGAAGTCCCTCCTCATTCCGTTTAAATGCCCCCCGGTAACGGCCGACCACCCGTAATTTGGGGAAGGTCTGACGGATATTCTTCTCCGTTATTTTGAGGATCCGCGGTTTTCCACCCAAAAGGTACAAGGAATATTCCCGGGTCTCCAGGGCGGTTAACAGGCTGATAACAAAATCAAAGGGCATATACCGTACCGGGGTCTTACCGGTCAAAAAGCGGGCCCCCCGGATGAGGCTCTTTGAGATAGGAATAACCAGGGACGCCCTCAATACAAAGGAACGGTATTCCCCGCTCCTCCGGGCCCGGAGCAAGTCCCACAGGGAAAGTAATACGATGTTTTCCCCTTTGCCGGATTTTATACGATTATAAATTACTTCCGTTATCTGATCCTCGGGAACTATGTCCAGGGGGACTTTTAACAGATTGATCCGTTCTATGGGTTGGGAATTTTTAGCATCCACGAGGCTCTCTCCAAAAGAATGGTACGTACCGCGGCGGCGGCATATAATGCCGCGGTTTCAACCCTGAAAATCGTATTCCCGATAACTATGGGGTTAAATCCAAGAGCAAGGAACCAGGCTGCTTCACCGGGAGAAAACCCCCCTTCGGGACCCACCGCCAATACCACCAATTCGGGATCTCTACTAAGATAGCCATGAAGGCTCCCTTTGGCAAGGGGGGCCTGATGGAGCAGCAGCCCCAGGGCCCGGGGATATTGCTCCCGGAGGTTTTGCCAGTACCGGCCCAGGGCGTCCCCGGTACAGGGGGGGCGGACCGCCGTAGAAACCGGAGAATTACTCTGCTGCCGGGCCTCTTTGACGATCCGCTGCCAGCGTTCCCGCTTTTCTTCCCCCTTCGTTCCTATCCGGGGAACGGTAAATTCCGAACAAAAAGGAACCACCTCGCTCAATCCTCCTTCGGCGGCCTGCCGGACGATGAGATCCATCTTGGAACCCTTCGGCAGGGCTTGAAAAAGCACCATGGGCGGCAGGGAAACCCCTTCCGGGGCGTCCGCCTCTTCAGAACCCGTTGGCCGGGGAATACAAACCCCGGTGAGACGGTTCTTTTCCACGGAGCATACCCGGACCAGGGCCGTTTCCCCCGAGGGAAGCCGGGCATCGAAGACGCCGCCGGGGGCGGCACGCCTGACCTTCACCAGATAATGATAATCCGCCCCGGACAAACATATCCTCCCCTGTTTATCCGGCGGGGAGGGCAGGATAAATTGTTTCATACCGCCTGAAAAGACCGGGATTATGAAGCCCGGGCATCCTCCGTAACCGCCTCGTCCTGCAGGTCTTTCAAGGTTTTCGTCGTCTGCATCAACCGGCCGTAATCGCCGTTCCGCAGGATGTTTACCGCTTCCTGAAGCTGGACATCGTATTCCAGATCGTAGACCGGGGCTATGACGGTCCGGTTTTGCTCGTTCCGCACGAGCCGGCGCAGCAGGGACGGGTCCAGCTGGTATTCTTGGTCCAATTGGCGGACAAAGGCGTCCAGCGCCGCGGAAGTTGCCTGGGGATTGGCTTCCACAAAGGCGGGGATCCGGTTTTCCATGATGAGGGCGTTGAGTTTTTCCGCATCGGCGTCGGAAAATTCCGGAAACAGTACCTCCCGGTCCGGGGGTATACCGATTTGATCGATATTCACGTCACTGGGGGTATAATACCGGGCGGTGGTTATCTTAAATCCCGCCTTTTCCAGGGGATATACCTGCTGAACCGAACCCTTTCCAAAGGATTTTTCCCCCACGAGGTATGCCCGGCCCCGGTCTTTCAGGGCCCCCGCCACGATCTCCGCGGCCGAAGCGGAACCCCGGTTGATCAGGGTTACGATGGGCATGGTGGTGGGCACCACCGTGGCCCTCCGGGCATTAAACACGGCGTTTTCCCCGGGGATCCGGGACCGGGTGGATACCACCACCCCCCCGTCCAGAAAGAGGTCGCAGATGCCTACCGCGGACTGGAGGAGCCCTCCGTAGTTGTTCCTGAGGTCAACCACCAAACTCCGGGCGTTCTCGCGCTTAAAATGATCCAGCGCCGCCCGGGTCCGTTCCACAGTCATGGGAGTAAAGGTGATGATCCGTACATAACCAATATCCCCAATCATGTCGTATTTTACCGTAGGCACCTCAATAACCGCCCGGGTAAGGGTTACGGGGAATTCGAGCTTCTTCCCCCGGCGAATGATGAGGTTGACCTCTACCCCCGGGGTCCCCCGGAGCCGGGCCAAAACCTCATCCATGGTCAATACATCCGTAAATTCATCGTTGATCTTGATGATCAGGTCCCCGGGGTTTATTCCGGCCCGCCATCCCGGGGTATCCTCAATGGGGGAAGCCACTTCCACATAGGGAGGCTGGTCCCCGCCTTGGTCCCCAATGGGTTTTGATATGTACAGCCCCACCCCGCCGAAACTTCCCTGGGTGGTCTCATTCAGACTGGCCATTTCTTTTTCCGGGAGAAAGGCGGAATAGGGATCCCCCAAAGCGTTAAACATACCGGACATGGCCCCTTCAAAAAGAGTCTGGGGGTCGATAATTTCCACATAATGCTGCTGAATAAAGTCAAAAACATTCTGAATAACCGAGGCATAACGGCGGGCTTCCTGATCCCGGCCTTGGGCTTCCGCGGTGGGCACTGAAGCAAGTACAAAAATCACACAAAAACTAAAGGTGGAAATCAACCAAAGTACCGAAAGAGAAGATTTTCCCCTGGGGGGATGAGTATTTGTTTCTTTCATTACTTTATTGTAGAGAAGTATAGGGATTTGTCAATGCGGAAACCAAAAAAACAGGCCCTGTCCGGCGGTCCCGGACACCGGATGGATTTTTCTTTCTTTTTTTGGTATCATGGATTAAAATAAACATAATTGAGATTTTTCCGCAAGTTTCAGTTTTGGGAGCAGCTTCCAAGTGTTGAAACCGGCGTAATCGGGAGTACATTATGGAGCAGGCGATTTCTTATGTGATGGTAACCCCCTATACCATTGCAAAAAGCAGAACCGGCGGGGTCCTCGCCCGGTTATTATCCCAGCTGGATCTGGAACTGGTGGGAGCGCAAATGATAGCCCCCGACGAGGTTTTTATACGGGAATATGCCGCGTCCTTACGGGAAGAAAACACCGCCAGGACGGTCAGCCTGTTGGCGGATTATGTGGAGCAGCATCTGGCCCCCTCGGGGGGAAGAAAACACCGTACCCTCCTCCTGCTCTTTCGGGGGGAGAATCCCTGCGGCAAACTCGCCGCCATCTGCGGGCATATCTATCCTGAACATCAAAACGACGACTCCCTGAGCGGGGAAACCATTCGGGATACCTATGCGGACCTTATTGTATCCCCGGAGGATCCCCAGGCAGTTACCTATTTTGAACCGGCGGTGATGACCCCCCGGACCCAGGAGTGGGCCGATAAGGACCTGGCCTTGTTTACCCGTTTTTTACCGGGTAAAAAGAACATCATAAAAAACATCCAATACCCGGACCCTTCCAAAATCGAACAGACCCTGGTGATTATCAAACCCGACAACTGGCGATACGCTTCCTCAAAACCGGGAACCATCATTGATATGTTTTCCAGAACAGGGCTGCGGATCGTGGGGATCAAGGTCCACCGTTTTTCCCTGGCGGAGGCCCTGGAATTTTACGGCCCCGTGGAGAGGGCTTTGAAAGAAAAACTCTCCCCCAGTTTTGGGAAAAAGGCCCGGGAGCTTCTGGAAAAAGAATTTGAGGTAACCCTTAACGGAGAGTTAGAAAAATGTCTCACCGATAGTTTTGGTATAGCCTGCGCCCGGGATCAATTTGCCCAGATCATCGAATTTATGTCCGGAACGAGGCCGGAAAAGTGTCCGCCGGAGGATATCAACACCCCCGGCAGCGTCAAATGTATGATCATCATCTATGAAGGGGAAAACGCGGTCAAAAAAATCCGGGAAGTCCTGGGTCCTACGGACCCGCTTAAAGCTCCGGGCGGGACCATACGCCGGGAATTCGGCAGCAATGTGATGGTCAACACCGCCCATGCCTCGGATTCTCCGGAAAACGTGGAACGGGAGATGGAAATAGTTAGGATAAATGAAAATTCCCTGGAAGGGATCATCAGATCCTATCTCGCCCTCCGGCATTGACCCCGCTTTATTTTCGGCCTACTTAATGGAAAGCAGCTCCACCTGGAAAATCAGGGTCGAGTTGGGGGGAATCATACTGCCGGCGCCCTGTTCCCCATAGGCCAGGGACGAAGGAATATACAAGCGGTAGGTACTCCCCACATTCATCAGTTGTATCCCCTCAGACCAGCCGGGAATAACCTGATCCAGGGGAAATTCCGCGGACTCCCCCCGGGTATAGGAACTGTCAAACACCGTCCCGTCGATTAACGTTCCCTCATAGTGAACGGTTACCACATCGGTGGCGGAAGGTTTCTTGCCCTGTCCCTGGGTAACGACCTCGAACTGCAGCCCGCTGGCGGTGATAACTACCCCGTCCTTTTTACTGTTTTCCGCCAGGAACTGATCGTTTTTTTTGCGGGACTCTTCCGCCTGCCGGGAAATAGTGGCCATATAGGCGGTTTGTACCAATTCGATGGCCTCTTCTACAGAAAGCCGGGACTCCGTCCCTTCAACCGCCTCCCGAATACCCTGGATCATGGCCTCGTAATCAAATTGAATTTCAAATTGTTTAAGGTCCGAACCTAATACTATCCCAAAGGCATAACTGGTATCGGCGTCCGTCGCCCCGGAGTCCTCTAAGGTTATCTCCGGGTCAGTATTTTCGCCGGAGGCACTTCCCCCGGCGCCGCAGGAAAAAAACACAAAGGCTACCATGAGTATGGCAAAAAAGGTCTTTTTTAACATCCATCAGTCCTATTGATAAAAGATTCCGGAATAAACCCATCCGGATAACCTGAGCCGCCCTTAATGCCCGGGGCTTAAAAACGCCCAAGTTGCAAAGCCTGTTTCAAAACCATGATCCTGCCGGGCCATCGGATTCTGAAACAATCCCGTACTATAACCTTTCCAGCATATCCGGAAATATCCGGTTCAGCTAGCCCCCGGCGGCAGG
>JAITBE010000023.1 GCA_031283755.1 Spirochaetaceae bacterium | reverse complement strand
TCCCCGCCGCGGACGTGATTGAACGACTTGCCGGGGCGCTGGATATTGATGTCCATGAACTTTTTGTATCCGCCCATTCCATTGACGATGACCTTGAGAACAACCGGCAGGTACTCTTTGACGGCATACGGCGGATCGTAGAGGAGGCGGTAGACAAAACCTTCGCCAAACAGGAACGGAAGGGGAAAAACTGACCGCTCGGGACGGAAGATAACTATATCCCCATCGCGGATGTGTCCCCGTCACGGATGGGGGTGCCCCGGCCGGACGGCAAAAAGGCTCCAGAGGGGAACCTCGCCCCATGCGCGTCTTGGCGGAGGCTCATTCTAACGCATACGCCCGCGGCGCCTGGCAGCGCGCAGACGGGCCGCTATGGCGCCGCGCAAACCGCGCAAGGGATTGGAGGGGTGCGAAGCAGCCCCGGACCGAAGGGACGGGGCCGGAGCGAAGCGGAGCCCCGCAAAGCCCGGTCCGGCCTTGGCCGGATGCGCCCGAATTCCGGATTGAAAGGGATTACTTCAGGCGGGGAATTAAACCCTGAAACAGAAGCTGCAGGTCCCAGCCTTCCCGCTCTATACGGCTGTTGACGTACAAGCCAAAGCCCATACAGACGTACAGGCTTTCAACCAGCAGGTAGTTGACTCCATAGGCGAAAAACAGAAGACCCCGCAGGCCCTTTGTATATTCGGTAAGAGAAGAAAAAATGCCGGGTCTGAACATTTCCAGGGTCATAACACAGAATATCACTTCCCCCGCCAGGAGCAGGTATTCCAGAACCAGGCAGAAAGACGTGAGGAGTATGCCAAAGTTAAGCCCCCGCCCCTCCAGGTCCTGAAGCCGTTCCCGGGCTTTTTTCCCCCTAAGGCCCTCCAGAAGCCGCACCGGCATCCGGGCGGACCGCCAGGGGGAGAGGCGGCGCCAGAGGAGATCCCCGGCAAGGCCCTTTCCCAGGGTGCGGCCCATCCCCCGGAGGAGCCGTTTTATCCGGGCTTCGGGTTCAAAAAACCGCACCGAAATTATCCCCAGGATAAGATGGTCGAAAAAAGGCTTGAACCACCAGAGGATGCCGTAGAACCAGGTCTGCAGAAACGCCGGGAGCAGCCTGCGGCTCAGGATAAAAAGGAGCATGGGCAGGACTAAAAAAGGGATAAAGTAAAAAAAACTCTTCCGCCACAGGAGGATCCCCGAATCCGCCGCTTCCCAGCCGCTGCGCTGTCTGAGGGTAAGGACCCCCTGGAATACGGGGTTCACCGGTGTTTTTCCCTGCCCATTAAGGTAAAATAGCTCACCACCAGAACCCAGGCGGCAATGCCCGCGCCGTACCGGATTGCCGGGGGCATAAGGTGCCGGGATGACCAAAAGGCCTCGATTGCCGCCGCCAGGACCAGGAGCAGGGCGCTTCCGGCCATGAGGGGCACGGCGGTTTTGCCCGCTTTCCGGATTGAGGCCCGCCGGGAAAGGCCCTGGGTAACAAAAAGCCGAAACCCCAGGAGCAGCCCCGCCTGGGCGCTCAGCACGATGGCGGTGAGTTCAAAGGCGCTATGGGCAATGATGAAGGGAAAAAAGGTCATCCCAAAACCCCGGCCGGCCAGGTGGCCCGCCGCGGCGCCCAAAAATATTCCGTTGAAGCAGAGGATGAGGATGCTGCCGGCCCCCGCGAGAATTCCCCCGGCAAAGGTTCTAAAGGCGATGGAAACGTTGTTATAAATATAAAACCCAAACATATCCGCGTCGGAACTGACATCCCGGGGGGTAAGGTAATAGCTGCTTTCGGGATTATACATATTTTCCAGTTCCATCACCTGGTTTTCCGGCATAATCTCATACACCAGGGAAGGGAACCGGAGGCATAAGAAGAAAAAAAAGACGGCAAGCCCGTAAAAGATCAGGTGGGCTATTCCCAGCCCCCGCCACTGGGCCCGTACTGTCCGCGGAAAGGTCCGGAAGATAAAGCCCGCCGCTTCCTTGAGGGACCAGGTCCGGCCTCCGTAGAGGATCTGATTCCCCTCTAAGGCCAGGTAGTTAAGCCGGAGTATCAGCGCGGGATCAAAGCCGTGGGCCTTGGCGGTATTCAGGTCCTGGGTTATTTCCCGAAAGCTCCGGGGGAACCGGCGGGCATAGGCCCGGATCTCTTTGGCCCCGCCATTGATAACCCCCTCAAATTCATCCCAAAATTTCTTACGGCTGCGGATAAAATTTTGTTCGTTCACCGGGCGCCCTCCCGGAGTTTACCGGCAGCGGCCAAAAGGTATTCCGAGTCCGACAGGCCGGGGGCGGGGTTTTTTTCCCGCAGGAACTCCACATAGGCATGGGCGATTTCGTCCGCCCGGGCAGGGGACAGGCGGGGATACCGCCGGGCGAACATCAGGACCGCCTGTTTTTCTTCATAGGTCATCACCGGAAGGGAACCGAACCCCGGGGTGTTTAAGGTCCGGGGCCCGGCGGGGGGCGGCACGAGCGGCCGGGAATTGGCGGCATACACCACCAGGGTATCCGCCGCCCAGTCCCCCAAACGCCGGAATCCGGGGCTCCAGGCGATAAGCAGCAGGGCGATGAGGTAGAGAAACATAAAGGTGTCGGCGAAACGCAGGAGGTTCCGCAGGAAGGACGCTCCGGGGCTGATGGGGGAACCGTCCCCGCCGACCACCCGAAGCCCCAGGATCCGCTTCCCCGGGCTTTGTCCCTTAAAAAAAAGCTCGAACAGCACATGGTAAAACCAGTTGACGGCGAACAAAAGGAGCAGAAAAAGCCAAAACCCCAGGGTCCGCCCCAAAAGACCGGCGCATATGGTTAGGGCAATTATCAAAACACTTTGAAATCCCATATCAATCGCATGGGCGCAGGAACGGATAAGAAGCCCCGCGGGATACAGGATAATCTCAATGCCCTCGGGGGTCTGAACCCCCAGGGAGGAATCGCCTGGGTTCACGCCGGTTAATTACAAAATCGAGCTTATCGCGGCAATAACAGAGACGATCACCATCACCGGCATAAAGGCCAGGTAAATGATGGTAACAATTCCGATAAACTTCCACAGGGATTTGTTGTTTTTAAAAGCCAGCTCCAGTTCCCTCTCGGCATTATTTTGGAGGAAACTTTTAATCTTTCGTCCGAAATTGTAGGTAAACCGGGCGGGGAAAAACGATATAACTCCGGCAAGAATAATAAAAACCCCCATAAGAAGCGAAATGCCGCTGACAAGGCCCGTCGTATAGCCGGTATCAAATTGATCGGTCAGCATCCGGCTAAAAATAGTATCCCCCAGAAATCCGGCAATTATGAAAACAAGCCCTCCAAAGCTCGTTCCTCCGGCAACGATGAACCCCAGAATTCCCAGAAACTGCAGCCAGGGGGAAGCGCCTTTTAAATAAAAGATCATGGTCTCCGTGATCCGCCCCGTGGGGGCCAGGGGATTTACCGCGTTAACATCGGTTTGCGGGCTTTGATAGAGGTTATCGGTATCGGACATCACTTTTCTCCTCTCAGGCCGCTCAGAACCAGCCTGTTTTGGAAGCCTTTATGATAAAAATATAGCACCTTTCGGGGAGAAAATAAAGGGCCGCGGCAGACGCCCCAGGGCCACTGCATTTACTTTTCAGAGGCTGAAATTTGCCAAAACAGTGAAGAATTTTTAACCACGACGGCGCACAAAGGCGCAGAAGGAAGGAATGAGCCTCCGCAGGGCAAGCCCTGCGGTATCTTAGGCGTTGCGTTACTTTGAACGGAGGCTCGTTCGATAGGAAGTTTATAGTACCATCTGGTTTAATACCAAATTTTTGTGGGCA
>JAITBE010000008.1 GCA_031283755.1 Spirochaetaceae bacterium | reverse complement strand
GGACCTATTACGGATCGGTGTTATTGGTGCGGGACGGATCGGAAAAATTCATGGGGAAAATATCGCCCGGTTTATCCCCCAGGCCCGCCTGGAAGGGCTTGCGGACATTAAACTCACCGCCGGGCAGGAGAGCTGGGCCAAGGGGCTGGGAGCGCGGATCGTCTCCAAAGATCCCGGAGATCTTTTGGCCGACCCCGCTATAGACGCGGTGATCATCTGTAGTTCCACCGATACCCACGCGGACCTCATCATTGCCGCCGCCGGGGCGGGAAAGCAGATCTTCTGCGAAAAACCCATAGACCTCTCGGTACCCAAGGTCAAGGCCGCCCTGGCGGCGGCTAAAAAGGCGGGGGTGAAGCTGCAGATAGGTTTCAACCGGCGCTTTGATCATAACTTCCGCCGGATCCGGGAGTATACCCTGGCCGGGGAAATCGGCCAGGTTCAACTGGTCAAGATCACTTCCCGGGACCCGGCGCCGCCCGATCCGGCCTATGTGGCGGTTTCCGGGGGGATCTTCATCGACATGATGATCCACGACTTTGACATGGCCCGGTTCCAGGCGGGAAGCGAGATCACCGAAGTGTACGCCGCCGGGGCGGTCCTGGTGGACCCGGAGATCGGCCGGGCCGGGGACGTGGATACCGCCATGGTTACCCTGCGCTTCGCCAACGGGGCCATCGGGGTTATCGACAATTCCCGAAAGGCGGTTTACGGCTATGATCAGCGGGTGGAAGTTTTTGGTTCCAAGGGGGCGGCCCTGGCGGAAAATGACCTTCCCAATACGGTCAAACTCTATACCGAACAGGCGGTGACCGGGGAAAAGCCCCTCTATTTTTTCCTGGAACGGTACAAAGGGGCCTTTGTGGACGAGATGATTTCTTTTACCTCGGCGGTCCTTGAAAACAAACCCGTGGCGGTAACTGGGGAAGACGGTCTTGAAAATATGTACGCCGCCCTGGCGGCGGGAAAATCCCTCAAGGAAAAACGACCCGTTTTAATAGACGAAGTCAGGGCATAAATACCCCGCCCTCAATCAGGGTATTTTACCCGGCCCATAAGGAGGAACAACGATGCAATTCCACCATAAAACACCCTTTTCCCGGGGGTATACCCCCCTGGTTACCCGGAGCGGCGCTACCGCGGATATGCTCATGGATTTTGGGGTGATAACCCTTCTGCCCGGAGATCTCTGGGAACGATCAAGTCAAACCGACGAACAGTGCCTGCTTTTGGCCCGGGGAAACATAAAAATCACCTGGAGCGTCAACGGAGCGGAGCCTGAAAGCAAGGACATTTCCCGGCCTGATCTGTTCGATTATTCCCCGTGGTGCCTTTCGATCCCCCGGGAATCAAAGGTTTCCGTCACGGCCGGTAAGGACGGAGCGGAATTGTACTATACCGCCACGGATAACCCGAAAAGGTTTGGGGCAAAACTCTTTACCCCCGAAGAATGCCGTAGCGAATTCCGCGGCGAGGGCACCATGAAGGAGACATCCACCCGTATCGTCAGGACCTGTTTTGACGACACCAACCGGAACGAATCAAACCTGGTCATAGGGGAAGTGATAGGCGTGCCGGGCAAATGGTCAAGCTATCCGCCCCATCATCATCCCCAGCCGGAAATCTACCATTACCGCTTTAAGCCCGAACAGGGGTTCGGCCTTACCGCCATTGGAGAGAAAGCGTACATTATCCGGGACAAGGATACGATCCTGATCCGGGAGGGGCAGGTCCATCCCCAAGTAACCGCCCCGGGCTATGCCATGTGGTATCTCTGGGTGATCCGGCATATTGACGGCGCCCATTATGGGCCGGCCACCAACACCCCTGTTTTTGTTGAGGAACACAAGTGGGTGATGGGGGACGAAACCAAGATATGGAATCCGCAGCGATAGCGCTGTGATAAATTGAGGAGCGAAGAATGGGCAAAACAATACGGCTTACCATGGGCCAGGCGGCGCTGCGTTTCCTGGACAATCAATATGTGGAATACGATGGAAGGGAAATCAAATTCGTCGAAGGCGTCTTCGGTATCTTCGGACACGGAGTTGTGGTGGGTTTAGGGGAAGCCCTGGCGTCGGGAAAAACATCCCTTCGTTTTTACCAGGCGAAAAACGAGCAGGGGGCGGGCCATGCGGCGGTCGGTTTTGCCAAACAAAACAACCGCCTTAAGATGCTGGCGGTCTGCTCTTCCATAGGACCCGGGGCCCTTAACATGGTAAACGCCGCCGCCGTCGCCACGGCGAACCATGTGCCGGTCCTGTTCCTGCCGTCGGACGCCTTTGCCTGCCGTCAGCCCGATCCGGTACTCCAGCAGATTGAAATTCCCACGGATTACACCAATACCGCCAGCGATGCCTTTCGGGCGGTAAGCCGGTGCTGGGACCGGGTACAGCGGCCCGAACAGCTTATGACGGCGTTTATCAACGCCTTTAGGGTGCTTACCGACCCGGCGGATACCGGGGCGGTAACGGTCAGCCTTCCCCAGGACGTACAGGGGGAAGTGTACGATTACCCTGAAGAATTTCTCGCAAAGCGGGTCCACCACATAGAGCGGCGTATCCCCACCGGGGGACAAATCGAGCGGGCCGCGGCGCTGCTTAAGGCGGCTAAAAAGCCCCTGGTGATCTGCGGCGGCGGGGTCCGCTATTCCTGCGCCGGCCCCGCGCTGGAACAATTCTGTGAACGCTTCCATATACCCTTCGGAGAAACCCAGGGGGGGAAGGGGACGATCCTCTGGGACAATCCCTACAACCTTTCGGGGATAGGCAGCACCGGTTCCCTGGCGTCGAACAAACTTGCCAAAGAGGCGGATCTTATCATTGGTGTGGGAACAAGGCTCGGGGACTTTACCACCTGTTCCAAGTGGCTTTTCCAAAACCCGGACTGCAAAATTTTAGGTATCAACACCGCGTCCTTTGACGCCTACAAAATGAACGCCGAACCTATTATCGCCGACGCGAAACTTACCCTGGAGGCCCTTACCGGCGCGGTGTCCTATAAATCCCAATGGGGAGGGGCGATCCGGGCTGTCCGGGATGAATGGAAGGCCGAAGTGGACAGGCTCTACGGCGAAAACGTACCCCCCGCCCCGGACGGGAAGCCCCTGCTCTCCCAGGCCCGGGTGCTTGGGGAACTTAACGATAGGCTCCTCCCCCCAGGGGCGATTGTCGTTTCCGGTTCGGGTTCGGTCCCTTCGGATATGCAGCGGGTCTGGCGGCCCCGGGTGCCGGGCGCTTATCACATGGAGTACGCCTTTTCCTGCATGGGTTATGAAGTCGCCGCCGCCCTGGGGGTGAAAATCGCCTTCCCCGACAGGGAAGTGGTAACGATCATCGGCGACGGGGCCTACGCCATGCTCCATTCGGAACTGTTAACGGCGGTTCAGGAACGGAAGAAGATCATCGTGGTGGTTCTGGACAACGCGGGTTTTCACTGCATCGACAACCTCCAGAACAGCCAGGGGATCGATCACTTCGGCAATGAATGGAAAACCCGGGACGATGGAGGCCGCCTTGCGGGAAAGTCCGTGGAGGTGGATTATGCGAAAAACGGCGAAAGCTGGGGCGCCCTGGGGCTGCGGGCCAGAACGGCGGAGGAGTTGGCCTCGGCGGTAAAGGAAGCGTTGGCCGCCGACAGGCCCGTGGTGATCGACGTAAAGGTGAGCCCCAAAACCATGACCGGAGGCTATGAATCCTGGTGGCGGGTCGGTACCGCCCAGGTTTCGGATAATCCTGAAGTCGTCAAGGCGGCAAAGGAAATGGCGGCGGAAGTGGAAAAAACAAAAAAGTTTTGATGAGGGGCATTTCCAAAACCCTATTGTCCGGCCCATGGTTAAGGGCGCTGTTAAGCAAATTTGTCTTTCAGTACGGCCCCGCGGGTAACAGGATTTAAAACAGGCTGAGAGGAGGAAAAATATGACGGAAAAGCAATCACCAACCCCGCCTCAAAAGGGGGATCGTAAGGAATCAATTAAGCTCGGGATAGCCCCCATAGGCTGGACCAATGACGACCTTCCTGAATTGGGGGGGGAGATCCCCTTTGAGCAGTGCGTCAGTGAAATGGCCCTGGCGGGATTCACGGGGAGTGAGGTGGGGAACAAGTATCCCAAGGACCCCAAGGTCCTCAACAAAGCCCTGGGCCTGCGGGGGCTTACTATCTGTAACGCCTGGTTCAGCTCCTTCCTCACCACCAAGCCCTACCAGGAGGTGGAGGCGGAATTCATCAAACACCGGGATTTTCTCTACGCCGTGGGCGCCCGGGTCATCGGCGCGGCGGAACAGGGTCATTCCATCCAGGGCCTGGACAAGCCCATCTTTGACGATAAACCCGCCTTTACCGATGAGGAGTGGAAGCGTCTCTGCGGGGGCCTCAACAAACTGGGGAAAAAGGCCGCCGCCAAGGGGATGAAACTTACCTACCACCACCATATGGGGACCGGGGTCCAAACCGCCGCGGAAATAGACCGGCTCATGGAAAATACCGATCCTGCCCTGCTGGGGCTCCTCTATGATACGGGGCACCTGGTCTTCTCCGGGGAGGATCATTTAGCGGTCCTTTCCAAATGGATAAAACGGATAGGCCACGTACATCTAAAGGATATGCGGCCGGCGGTTCGGAGAAAGGCGGTTAAAGAAAAGTGGTCCTTCCTGGCCGCGGTTAAGGAGGGGGTTTTTACCGTGCCCGGAGACGGGAGCATTGACTTTGAGCCCATTTTCCAGGCCCTTAAAAAGGCCAGGTACCAGGGATGGTGGGTGGTGGAGGCCGAACAGGACCCCGCCAAAGCCAATCCCCTGGAATACGCCCTCAAGGCCCGCGCCTATATTAAAGAAAAGGCTAAAATTTAAACCGGCGTTTTTATGGAAGATCTCGTTCTAACCATGCACAATATCACTAAATCCTTTTCCGGAAACGAGGTGCTGCATTCGGTATCCTTTGACCTGAGGGCAGGAGAGGTACATACCCTCATGGGGGAAAACGGTTCGGGAAAATCGACCTTGATGAAGATCCTTATGGGAATATACCACGGGGATCAGGGAACCATCAGGATTTTTGGGGAGGAGCGGGCTTTTTCCAACCCCGCCCAGGCCCTGGAACACGGAATTGCCATGATCCACCAGGAGCTTTCCCCGGTACTGGATATGGAGATCTCGGAAAATATCTTTATCGGCAGGGAAATCCGGGATCGATCGGGGTTTCTGGTGAATATGCGGGAAACCCGGCGCCGGGCGGCGGAGCTGCTGGCCCAATTCAGCCTTGATCTGGACCCCGCAGCCAAAATGCGGGCCCTCAGCGTCGGTCAATGCCAGCTTATCGAGATCATCAAGGCCATTTCCTGTAACGCGAAGATCATCATCATGGACGAGCCGACTTCGGCCATTACGGAGAAAGAAGCGGAACTTCTCTTTGACCAGATCCGCCGGCTGCGTTCCCAGGGGGTTTCAATCATCTACATTTCCCACAAGATGGAGGAGATCTTCAAAATATCCGACCGCATCACGGTCCTGCGGGACGGACACCATATCGGTACCAGGAACGCCGCGGAGCTTGATCGGGGGGAACTTATCAGGATGATGGTAGGCCGGGAGCTGTCCGATGTATTTCCGAAAAAAACAGTAACCCTGGGAGAGGTAGTGCTGCGGGTCCGGAACATATCCCTGGGGAACAAGGTAAAACAGATCGGCTTTGCACTGCGGCGGGGGGAGATCCTGGGTATCGCGGGGCTTGTGGGCGCCGGCAGAAGCGAACTGGTGGAAAGCATCTTCGGATTGCGGAAAAAAGACGGCGGCGAAATAGAAATAAACGGCCGCCCCATAAACATCCGCCACCCCGGAGACGCCATCAGGCAGAATATCGCCCTTATTACGGAAGACCGTAAAATGACGGGCCTCAATTTACGGACCTCCATCGGCAACAACATCACCATTGTTTCCATAAAAAACCTTACCAAACACGGACTTTTGAACCGGCAGAGGGAACAGGAGTGCGGAGACCGTTTTGTAAACAAACTGCGGATCAAAGCCCCGGGGACCCAGACCCAGACCCTGTCCCTCAGCGGCGGGAACCAGCAGAAGGTGGTGATTGCCAAATGGCTGGTAGGAGATCCCGACATCATCATCATGGATGAACCGACCCGGGGGATTGATGTGGGGGCCAAGCGGGATATCTATCTGCTTATGGGGGATCTGGTGGAAAAGGGCAAATCTATTATTATGATTTCCTCGGAAATGCCGGAACTCATCGGCATGTGCGATCGGATCATTGTTTTAGCGGAAGGAAAGCTGACCGGCGAATTTGAGCGGGGACGGTTTTCCCAGGAGGATATTATGTGGTGCGCCGCCAGCGGCGACCCTTTACCAGGAGAGGATAGACATGACCCATCACCAAGTTTTTAATCCGGTTAAACATATCGCGGCGGTTCGGGAATTTATGATGCTTTTCATTTTGGCGCTTATCATCGTCATCCTCAGCGTCCTTTCCCCCGCTTTCGCGGATGTAAAGAATTTTGTCAACATCTTTAAACAGGCGGCGATTAACGGAATCCTGGCCACGGGGATGATGTGCGTCATCCTTACCGGAGGGTTCGATCTATCGGTAGGTTCCATTGTGGGTTTTACCGGCGTGATTGCCGCCCTCTTTGCCCAGGGCCAGTTTCCCATTGTGGTGCCTATTCTGCTTTCGGTCCTCAGCGGCCTTATAATCGGCCTGGTAAACGGCGTCTGTGTTTCCTGGCTGACGATTCCCGCCTTTGTCGTTACCCTGGGGACCCAATCAATCGTCCGGGGGCTTGCCTATCTTGCCTCCGGGGGGATGCCCATTTTCGGCGTAACCAAGGCCTATGAAAAAATTGCCGGGGGATTGATCCTGGATTTCATCCCCTTCCTGGTTATTTATTATATCCTGATTGTGCTTTTTTTCGGATTCATCCTGACCAAAACGGTTTACGGCCGGCGGATCTACATGACCGGAGGGAACGCCGTCGCCGCGGAAGTATCGGGGATAAACGTCAACCTTATCAAGACTTCGGTTTACGGCATCTGCGGTCTTCTTTCGGGGGTTGCCGGGTGCCTCCTTACTTCCCGGACCATTTCGGGTTCCCCGGTTACCGGCCAGGGTTATGAGCTGGACGCCATTGCCGCGGTGGTAATCGGCGGAATAAGCCTGGAGGGGGGGTCGGGGAAGTGGTACGGCTCGATGATCGGCGCCCTTATGCTGGCGGTTATCAGTAACGGCCTTGATATTATGCGGGTTCCCTCGTATTACCAACTGCTCTTTAAGGGGGTCATCATCGTGGCCGCGGTTTTCCTGGACGTTCACGGTAAACTAAAACGAAAGTAACCTGCTTTCGCAGGTTAAAATAAACTATTTTGGAGGAACTTATGAAAAAAATTGCAGCCCTTCTTTTGATCCTGGTTCTTATGGGAACCGCGGTGTACGGAAGCGGGAGAAGTCAAGGGAGCAGCGGTAAACCGGTGTTTACCCTCTGTATCAGCCACATGACCAACGCGTTTACCACGACGGTAGCCAACAGTATGGGGGATGCCGCCAAGGCGGCCGGAGCGGAACTCATTATTAACGAAGGCGGAAACGACATCAGCAAACAGATCAGCCAGATAGAATCCGCCATTAATCAAAAGGTCAATGCCATCATTATTGAACCGGTTTCCGTAAACGGGGTAATTCCCGCGGTGGAGGCCGCCAAAAGGGCCGGTATTCCGGTGATTATCTTTAACCAGAAGATCAGCGAACCCTCCAAGGCTACCACCTTTGTGGGAGTTTCCAATGATACCCTGGGCGCCCTGGAGATGCGGCGGGCCGCACAGGACCTGGGGGGCAAGGGTAATGTGGCCCTCCTCCTGGGGCCTATGGGTTCCGACGGTCAGTTGGGCCGCTCCAAAGGTTATGCGGATATCATTGCCCAAAACCCCAATATCAAAGTGGTCTTTGAAGAAACGGCGAATTGGACCACCGAAGAAGCCCTAAGGCTGGTAGAAAACTGGCTTCAGACGGGAACCAAAATTGACGCCATTGTCTGCCAAAATGACGGCATGGCCCTGGGGGCGGTTAAGGCGGTGGAAGACAAGGGACTTTCGGGGCAGATCAAGGTATACGGCCTGGACGCCGTACCCGACGCCCTCAAGGCGGTAAAAGAGGGCCGCCTGGAGGTTTCAGTTTCCCAGGCCACCGAACGGCAGTCCCAGATGGCTATTGATACCGCGATGAAACTCTACCGGGGCGAAACCGTTCCCGTGGAGAACCTGGTGGAAGGGGAAGTCATCGATAAGACCAACGTAGACAAATATCTGTAAGAAACGAGGCTTTTTAAAAGGAGCGATTTTCCCCGGGGAACCTCCGGAAGTCCCGCCGGGATTTCCGGGGGTTTCTTGTAATTTTGTTGAGGCTGGTTCCATAGGACCGCTTTTAATATCCACCGTCCCTGCCCTGCCCGGTGGGGACGGTTTTTAATCCACCAGCCACGCGGATAAGGAGAAGTTATGAAATTCGGCATTAATACCCTGGACGACCTGGAGGTAAAGGACAAGACGGTTCTCTGCAGGATCGATATAAACCAGCCGGTGGATCAAAAAACAGGAACCCTCAAGGATACTACCCGGATCGAGGCCTGCATCCCGACCCTGCGGGAATTAACGGAAAAGGGGGCAAAACTGGTACTCCTCGCCCACCAGGGGAGCGACATCGAATACAAAAACTTCTATACCACCGAACCCCACGCCAAGGTATTGTCCAAACTGTTGGATAAGGAGGTCCGTTTTATCGACGATGTCTGCGGCCCCGCTGCCCGGGAAGCCATCCGGGCCCTCAAGGCGGGGGAGATTCTCCTGTTGGATAATGTCCGTTTTGTGGCGGAGGAGCAGACCCTCTTTGAAACCAAGCTCCTCCTCTCCCATGAGGACCAGGCCAAGACCCTCCTGGTGCGAAAGCTGGCCCCCCTGGCCGGCCTCTACGTCAACGACGCCTTTGCCGCGGCCCACCGGGATCAGCCCAGCCTCTGCGGATTTGAGCAGCTCCTCCCCAGCGCCATGGGCCGCCTTTTTGAGGAGGAGTTCTGTGTTATCTCGGGGCTCATGGAAAAACCCGATCGGCCCTGTATTTTTGTTTTGGGAGGGGCGAAGATCAACGATGCCTTCCTTATGATGAGTACGGTGCTGGGAGGAGGCATTGCCGACCAGGTCCTTACCGGAGGGCTGGTGGGGGAAGTCCTCCTCTGGGCGGAGGATACGGACATCGGGGAAGGGGCCCGGAGCTTCATCAGAAAGGAGGGCTACGAAGCCCTGGTGGGGACCGCCAAAGAGCTCCTCACCAAATACCGGGACCGGATCCTAATGCCCGAAGATTTTGCCGCGGTCCTGGACGGACGGCGGGTGGAATACCCCCTGGGGCAGATCCCGAAAAACGCCCTTATCCTGGATATTGGGACGAAAACAGCGGCTCGTTACCAGGCCCGGATCCGGTCGGCCAAGACGGTTTTTGTCAACGGGCCCATGGGGGTCTTCGAGGAGGCGCCCACAGAGCAGGGTACCCGGATGGTGTGGGACGCCTTGGGGGATACCCCGGCCTATACGGTGATCGGCGGAGGGGACAGTATCACCGCCGCCAAGAAGTACGGCAAAACCCAGGAGATCAATTATATCTGTACCGGCGGGGGCGCTCTGATCCGCTTCCTTACCGGGGAAGAACTTCCGGTGGTCAAAGCCCTCCGGTTTGGTTCAAAATTAAAGCAGGTTCAAAACAAGGGGGAGCCGGGAAGGGATATTTCCAAACAACTACTCTCGTAGTATATTTTCATGGTAAGGAGGGCTGTTTTCAAAATTCGGTTAGCTTTGAAAACAGCTTTGGAAAAGCGGCTTAAAGCCCGTTTTTCCGCTTAAATCTAAGATGACTTTTTCAATCCGATATTTTGAAAAAGCCTCAGGAGTAATATAATTATGGTCAAAGTCGGTGTAGCGGGTTACGGAGTAATCGGACAGCGTTTGGCGGACGGGGTGTTTTTGCAGAAAGATATGGAACTGGTAGGGATTGCGGATCTCGCCCCTACCCTTTCAATCCGGGCCCTGAAAGAAAAGGGAATGCCCTACAACCTGTATCTGGTTGACGGCGCGGACAAGTCAAAATTTGACGCCCTGGGGATCCCCTGCCAGGGCAGTTTTGCGGACCTTATCGGTAAGGTGGATATCATGCTGGATTCTTCCCCCGGCGGCGTGGGCGCCAAAAACAAGGAACTCTACGAAAAAGCCGGGGTTAAGGCTATCTTCCAGGGGGGTGAAAAAAACTCCGTGGCGGATGTGTTTTTCCACGGTTATGCCAACTACGAAAAGGGACTGGGGGTTAATTACCTTAAACTGACCAGTTGTAACACCACCGGGCTTATCCGCTCGGTGGATTGTTTGGACCGGAAATACGGCGTTGACCGGGTGGCGATCACCATCATCCGCCGGGTCGCGGATCCCGGGGACTACCACCGGGGACTGACCAATGCCCTGCAGTTGGAAAAGGCCCCCTCGCACCAGGCCCTGGACCTGATGACCATCATGCCCCATGTGGAGGCCACCGGTATTCTGGTCCATACCCCGGTTACCCATGGCCATATCATCACGGTGGTGGCCCACGGCAAGGGGGGGAAAAAAATCACCCGGGAAATGGCCCTGGAAGCCTTTAAGAACCACAACCGGATCCGGGTGGTCTGTCTGGAAGACGGTTTCCTGGGGAACGCCTCCTTTTTCCGGTACGCCCGGGATCTGGGGAATCCCCGGGGAGATATGTACGAGATTGGCCTCTGGGAGGACAGTATCGTAGAAAGCGGGGATGACATCATGTACGCTATTAACATCCCCCAGGAATCGGTTACTATTCCGGAAACCATGGACGGTATCCGGGCGGCGCTGAAGATGCAGGCTGATTCTGCCTCGGCTACCGCGGAAACAAATAAATATTTAGGTTTAGGAAAGTGGAAAAAATGAATATCGATCCTTCGTTAAAAAATCTCGATGCCCTGTTCCCCGGTAATTTTACCGAGGATCAAAAAGCCCGGGCAAAAACCCTGTTTCTCAAAAACCTCTCCGCCGAGGCCCACCGGTTCTACGGCGGCAAAATGCAGACCCTGCCCAAGTGCGGCATCTATGGTCTCAATTGGTTCAACATCTGGTACACTCCGGGAGTTTCCCAGATCTCCACCACTATCCGGGACAATAATGACGCCTCCTTTGCCCTCTCCAACCGGGGGAACCTGGTGGCGGTAGTCTCCGATTCTACCCGGGTCCTGGGAGACGGGGACTGCACTCCGCCGGGGGGACTGGGGGTCATGGAAGGGAAAGCCATGATCATGAAGTATCTGGGGGGCGTAGACTCGGTGGCCCTCTGTGTGGATTCCAAGGGGCCCGACGGAAAAAACAATCCTGATAAGCTCATCGATTTTGTCAAAATGGTCCAACATTCCTTTGGGGCCATAAATCTGGAAGATATCAGCCAGCCCAACTGCTTTAAGGTCCTGGACGAACTCCGGGAGGCCTGCGATATCCCGGTTTGGCACGATGATGCCCAGGGGACGGCCTGCGTTACCCTGGCGGGGCTCACCAACGCCCTCAAACTGGCGGGGAAAAAGATCGGGGATGCCCGGATCGTCCTCCTCGGGGCGGGGGCCTCCAATACCACCATCGCCCGGCTGATCCTTGCCGACGGGGGAGATCCCGCCAAAATGGTGGTCTTTGATTCCAAAGGGAGCCTCCACGCGGGCAGGGACGATATCAAGGGGGATAAACGGAACTACCGCAAGTGGGAACTCTGCGAGCGGACCAACCCCGGCAGGGCCCCGTCCATCGCGGAAGCCCTCAAGGGGGCGGATGTACTCATCGCCCTATCCACCCCCGGCCCGGATACGGTGAAACGGGAGTGGATCCGCTCCATGGCGGAAAAGTCCATTGTCTTTGTCTGCGCCAATCCGGTGCCGGAGATCTGGCCCTACGCCGCCAAGGAAGAGGGGGCCTTTATCGTAGCCACAGGCCGGGGGGATTTCCCCAACCAGGTAAATAACTCGGTCTGTTTCCCCGGCATCCTCAAGGGAGCCCTTCTGGTCCGGGCCCGGAAAATCACCGACGGCATGGCTATCCGCTGCGCCCACTCCATCGCGGAATTCTCCGAAAAGCGGGGGATAAAGCCCGATAACATCATCGCCACCATGGAGGAAGCCGAGGTTTTCGCTCAGGAAGCGGCGGATGTGGCGGTCCAGGCCGTCAAGGAAGGGGTCGCCCGGGTCAAGCTCTCCTGGGAGGAGGTCTACCACCGGGCCAAGGCGGATATTGCCGCCGCCCGGGCCTTGGTGGAGGATATGAAAAAACTGGGCCACATCAAAGAGCCGCCCCCGCAGATGCTGGAAGCGGCCCTGCAAAAGGCCATTGAAGCGGTAAAATAAGGGACTTCTTAAACCCGCCTGGAAAAGATCGAAACCTTCCGGGGGCCCCGGCCCCCGGAAACGCTATCGCTGTACCCTGCCGGAGGTGTTTCCCCCGGCAAGGGCCTCCACTTCCGCCAGGCTCATCAGGTTAAAATCATGTTCCACGGTGTGTTTCAGACAGCTTGCGGCCACGGCGAAGTTAATCGCCCGCTGGTTCTCCCAGCCCTCCAGCTGCGCGTAGATCAGGGCCGCGCCGAAACTATCGCCGCCCCCCACCCGGTCCACGATACGGACGGCATAGGACGGCGCAAAAACCGCCGTTGATCCGCCGTCGTAGAGCATCCCCGACCAGTTATTGTCGCTGGCGGAAATACTCCCCCGCAGGGTAATGGCGACCTTTTTAAACCCAAACCGGCTTGTTAATTGCCGGGCCACCGAAATATAACCTTCCCGGCTCAACTCTCCCTTTTCAATATCCGTCCCTTCAGCCCGGATACCAAAAACATCGGCGGCGTCCTCCTCGTTGGCGATACAGACCTCCACCAAGGGCATGAGGCCCGCCATAACCTCCCCCGCCTTCTCCCGGCTCCAGAGCTTTTTCCGGTAGTTGAGGTCGCAGCTGACCCGTACCCCCCGCCGCTTCGCCGCCTCCAGGGCTTCCCGGCAGACAAGGGCGCAATTATCACTCAGAGCCGGGGTGATGCCGGTAAAATGGAACCAATCCGCACCGGTAAGCAGGGTATCCCAGTCGAATTCGCCGGGTTTAACCTCGGCTATAGCCGAATGGGAACGGTCGTAGATCACCTTGGACGCCCGCTGGGACGCGCCCTTCTCCACATAATAGGCCCCCAGCCGTTCCCCTCCCCGGAGGACGCCTGAGGTGTCCACGCCGAAACGGCGCAGCTCATTCACCGCGCATTGGCCGATCTCGTGGGCCGGTACCTTGGTAACATAGGCGGCGTTTACCCCAAAGTTGGCAAGGCTCACCGCCACATTGGCCTCGCCCCCCGCGTAGGAGGCCTCAAATTCCACAGCCTGCACAAAACGCAGATACCCCTTGGGATTGAACCGTACCATAATTTCGCCAAAACAAACCACCCGCTTCATGGTTCTTTTCCTCCCACCGCCTGGACATACTCCGCCGCAAGCGCGGAGATCCGGTCAAAGGCCCCGGCATCGATCCATTCCTTGTTGACCAGTTTGCCCCCGACCCCAAACCCTGCCGCACCGGCGGCAAGAAATTCGCCGATATTGGCGGTATCCACCCCGCCTACCCCCAAAAAATGGAGGTGTCCCAGCGGCGCCTTGAGGGCCTTGAGATAGGCCGCGCCCACGGAGCCAATGGGGAAGAGTTTCAAAAAATCCGCCCCGGCCTTATGGGCCATGACACATTCACCGGCGGTTAATACCCCGGGCAGCGAAACCAGTCCCAAACGGCGGGTCTCCCGGATGATCTCCTCATCGGCATTGGGCGAAATAATATACAAGGCCCCGGCATCGGCGGCCATATGCAGCTCCACCGTGGAAAGCACCGTCCCCGCCCCGGCATATACATCCTCCCCAAAACGGGTACGGATCCCCCGGATCGCCCGGGCGGTGGTGGGAAAGCTCTCCGGGTCTTTTTGATTAAAGGTAACTTCGATCATGGTTATGCCCCCCTTATACAGGGCTTCCGCCAGGGGCAGAATCCGGCCCTCCTCCATTCCCCGCACAATGGCGATGAGCTTTCCCCTATGGATACGGGTTATAACCTTTTCGCGCATCCTTACCTCCTCTTATCCGGGCCCAAAGGTCCTACCATTCGGCTACGGTCCCGTCAAAATTCCGCCAAATGGGATTTTTCCAATTATGATCGATTTTTGAAGCCCTGACCAGGGCTTCCTCATTAACCTCAACCCCCAGCCCCGGACCGGTCATAATATCCAAAAAACCGTCTTTATAATGGTAGATCTCGGGATCCTTTATATAATCCAAGAGATCCCCGCCCTTATTGTAGTGGATGCCGAGGCTCTGTTCCTGGATAAAAACATTGGGGGTGCAGGTGTCCAATTGGATACAGGCCCCCAGGGCTACCGGCCCCAGGGGGCAGTGGGGCGCCACCGCCACATCATAGGCCTCCGCCATGGCGGCGATCTTTTTTACCTCGCTGATCCCCCCCGCGTGGGACAGATCCGGCTGGATAATATCCACATATCCCGCTTCCAGGAGGTTTTTGAATTCCCACCGGGAGAACATCCGCTCCCCGGTGGCGATGGGGGTGGCGCAATGATGGGCTATCTCCCGAAGGGCCTCGTTATTTTGGCTCAACACCGGCTCTTCAATAAACATCAGATGGAACTCGTCCAGTTCATGGGCAAGGACCTTGGCCATGGTTTTGTGGACCCGTCCGTGAAAATCCACGGCAATGTCAAAATCCTGGCCGCAGGCTTCCCGAATGGCGGCGACCCGTTCACAGACCGCTTTGATTTTTGAAAAGCTGTCGATATAATGCATCTCCTCGGTGCCGTTCATTTTAATTGCGGAATACCCCTGGCTTTTTGCCTCCCGGGCGGCGGCGGCGATATCCTGGGGCCGGTCACCGCCTATCCACCGGTAAACCTTGAGCCGGTCCCGGCAGGAGCCGCCCAAAAGGTCATAGACCGGCGCGCCGTAGAACCGGCCCTTGATATCCCACAGGGCCTCGTCGATGCCGGCAATGGCGCTCATCACCTCAGGCCCTCCGCGGTAGAACCCGGTACGGTACATCACCTGCCAATGGTCCTCGATACGCATGGGGTCCCGTCCCACAAGGTACCCCGCAAACTCCTCCACCGCGGCCCGGACCGTATCGGCCCGGCCTTCAAT
>JAITBE010000247.1 GCA_031283755.1 Spirochaetaceae bacterium | reverse complement strand
CTTGGGAACGAGTTGCTGCGGCAAAAGGCGGCGCCGGTAAAAAAAATAGACGACGGTTACGGAAAAATCGCCGCGGGGATGGTCGAGGCCCTGCATCAGGGAAAGGGGATAGGTCTGGCCGGTCCCCAGGTGGGGCTCCTGGAGCGGATCTTTGTGGTCCATATTGAGGGGGATGTTCCCCGGATATTTATCAATCCTTCTATTATTGGGACTTCCCAGGATATGGTAAAATATGAAGAGGGCTGCCTTTCCCTGCCGGGAATCTGGGCGGATGTACTCCGGCCTTCCGCCGTGCGGGTCCAGGCATGGAATGAGAAGGGCCGGCCCTTTACCATGGAAACCGACGGCATCCTTGCCCGGGTAATTCAGCATGAATACGATCATCTGGAGGGGGTTCTTTTTATAGACCGGCTTTCCGAGCCGAAACGGAACCGGATCATGACTAAATTCGAGAAACGGAACCGGGCCTAGCTTATGCGAATCCTCTACGCCGGAAGTCCGGGCATTGCCGTTCCCGCTCTGCAGACCCTGGCGGATCCGGCCCTTGCCCGGATGGGCTTGGAACTGGCGGGGATATTGACCAATCCCGACAGCCCCCGGGGAAGACGGGGGGAAACGGAACCCACCGAGGTGGGCAAGGCCGCCCTGGCCTTGTTCCCGGCCCTGACCCGCCTCGGGGACGTTGAGCCGGAGGCAGGGCCGGGCGTACCGCCTTTGCTCTTTAAACCGGAAAAACTCGACGCGCCTTTGCGGGAGCAAATCGCCCGTTTACAGCCCGATCTGTTGATCGCCTTTGCCTACGGCCGGATCTTCGGTCCCCGGTTTTTAGCCCTCTTTCCTTTGGGGGGAATTAACATACACCCCAGCCTGCTGCCCAAATACCGGGGGGCCGCTCCCATCCCCCAGGTCATTTTGAACCGGGAACGGGAAACGGGGATCACCATCCAGAAGCTGGCCGCGGAAATGGACGCCGGGGATATCCTGGTCCAGGAGGCGTTTCCCCTGACAGGGCGGGAAACCACCGGGGAACTAAGCGAATTCGCGGGGGTAAAAGGGGCTGCGATGCTTCGTTCCCTCTTATCCGGCCTTGCCCCGGGGCTGCCGGCGGGGAAACCCCAAAATCACGGGGAAGCGACCTATTGCGGGCTTATTAAAAAAGAGGACGGCCGTATCGACTGGACCCTGAGCGCCCCGGTTATTGACGCCCGCATCCGGGCCTATGCCCCCTGGCCGCTTTCCCAAACCCGCCACGGAGACCGGGAACTGTACATCCTCCGGGGACGGCCCTATGCGGGCCCTTGCCGGGAACCTGCCCCTCCGCCGGGAACGGTTTTGGGGATAGACAAGCAGGCGGGGATATTGATACAAACGGGAGACGGGCTCTTTGCCGCGGAGGCGCTGCAGTACGCCGCCAAAAAAGCCCTGGATTGGCGGACCTTTATCAACGGCGCCCGGGATTTTATCGGGTCCCAATTAACATAGGGGAAGCTCTGAAGACCGCAGTTTCGGAGTTTCCCTTAAAAAGCCCCCAAAAACCCAACCGGGACTTTGGAGGCCTTTATAAAGCCGTTGGTTTATCCGGCGGTATTTCCGGAAATTCCGGTAAGAGGTTACTATGAATTTGCTCAATTCGTGGTTTGGGAATGGGGAAGGCAATTCCCGGATTTTTAGCTTTCTCACCCTGGGCCTGGTGGTTTTTGTCGCGGTTGTGGCGGTAGGAGTTTTTTTTATTGCCGTCCAGGGGGCGGAGGAGATCATGGTGCCCGATGTACGGGGTAAGGAACTCACCGACGCCCTGCTGGAACTTCAGGTAAAGGAACTATACCCCCGGATTCAGCTCCGGTACTCCCAATCCGCCGAAGACAAGGGGATGATCCTGGAACAGGATCCCCTGGCGGGCAGCATTGTTAAGGCGGGCCGGCGGATAAGGCTGGTGGTGAGTGAGGGGATACTGCTCAATACCCTGGAGGATTATGTGGGCCGGGATGTGGAAGAGGTACGGATGGAGCTCCGGGCCCTTTTTGCCGCGGCCGCCCAGCCCCTCCTGTCTTTAAAAGAACCTTTTTTGTATGAATATTCCCCGGAACCTGCGGGGATCATACTTCAGCAGGCCCCTCTGCCGGGGACCGGTATTTCCGAGCCCATGGAACTGCAACTGGTGGTCAGCCGGGGCAGGGAGGAAATCCTGATCACCGTCCCCAGCCTGGTGGGACTTTCCATCGCCGACGCCCTTAAACGGATAAGCGGCGCGGGGATTAATTTTACCTTTGATATATGGCAGGCCGGAGGAGGCGATCGGCCCGGAACCGTGGCTGACCAGGACCCGGCGGGTCAGGCCCTGGTCACGGTGAATACCCCGGTTTTAATCCGGGTGGTTCCCCCGGAGCCTGCGAAGGGCCTGGTATTCGGCCTGTTCCGGTATACCCTGGAGCGAAACCCCTATCCCCTGGCGGTACGGCTGGATGCGATCCTCCCTTCGGGGGAAACCACCTCCCTTATTGCCGCCAACTATCCGGGGGGTGAATTCACCGTTCCCTATGAACTGCCGCCCGGTTCGGTGCTTGTCCTCTTTATGCTTGACCGTGAAATATACCGGGAAGAAATTCCCGTTCCCTCCCCGGACATACTCTACCTTGACCAGCTCTAGGGATCGGCAATTAAGCGGCGCCAGGCCGCGCAAAAGATTAGAGGGTTTGAGCGTTCTCCGGCGCAAAGAACCGTGATGAGACATTTCCAAATGTAACCGAAATGTCTTGGCGGGCCGCCGGATGCGTCCCATTACCGGAGTAATCATGAGCGGATGTTAAATTGCCTTGGGGCCTGGGTTCCGGTTGTAAATTTCTTTGAAATAGTATATGCTAAAAAAATCAGGGTGTTTTTTAAAATTCAGGTTGGTTTTGGAAAGCCCCGGAGTAAGAGGCCGTAGAATTTTTAGCGGCGGGTCCGGTCAGTCTGTTGCGGCGGCGGCGGGATTTTTTTATCGGGTATGTTTTTTTATGGGGATTTTTTCCGGTAATAAAAAAATTTCAATCATAATTGATATTCTTGGTATTTTAGTAGTATATTTCAAATATGATGGAAATTTATTCCGGATATATCCCCCGATCCCGTTATTTTGACCAGCTGCGGCCCTTTATCGGTTCTCCTTCCGTTAAAGTGTTAACCGGCCAGCGCGGGGCCGGAAAAACCCATATTTTGTATCATCTTATCCATGAAATCAGGGCCGGGGATACAAAGGCCCATATTCTGTACCTTGACGCGGAAGCCGCGGAATACCGGCATTTAAAAAACGGGGAGGAGTTTTTTGGTTTTATCCGTACACAATTACGGAAGGACCGGGCTAATTATGTTTTTATTGATGAAGTTCAGGGAATTCCGGGATTTGAAAAGGGGCTGGAAACCTTACTTGCCTGGGGATCTTGTGATATTTACCTGGCCGGCAGTAATGCCCGTCTGATTTCCGGGGAATTTACCGGCGCTTTTGCGGGAAGATTTACCCAAATTCAGGTTTATCCCCTGGATTATGGGGAATTTTTGCGATTTTATCAGCTGGCTAATACCGATAAGGCCCTGGAGACTTACCTGACCACCGGGGGAATGCCCTGTTTGGCCTTTCTTCCCCGGAATAATTTTTTTATCCGGGAGTACCTAAAAAATATCTATGCGTCCATACTGCTCCGGGATGTGGCGGCCTGGGAGAAGATCCGCCATATCCGGTTTTTGGAGAGTATCGGCGCCTGTTTGGCGGATACCATGGGAAGGGTCCTTTCCGCCAATACCATCAGCGCTTATTTAAAAAGCCGGGGTATCGGGATTCCGGTACAGACGGTTATCAATTACCTGGGGGCCCTGGAAAAGTCCTTTTTGGTTTATCCCCTGCGGCGGTTCGATCTTAAGAGCCGTAAGACATTTGAGACCGGTGAAAAGTATTATTTTGGGGATCCGGGACTGCGGAATATTTTGTGCCAAAATCCCCCGGAGCCGGGGGACCTACAAACCGTTGCCCAGGGGGTGTTCCTCTGCCTTTTGCGGCGGGGGTATACCCTGTTTGCCGCCAAAACCGGTGAAGGGGAGATTGGCTTTGCGGCGGAGAAACCCGGGAAAAAAATCTATGTCCGTCCCGTGGGGCGCTTCGCCGACTGGTTGGTTCCGGTCCGGGAAACAGCGGACCTGGAAAAGATCCCCGATAATTTTCCCAAGTATGTGGTATACCCCGGAGGACCGGCGGCTTCGGTGAACCGCCGGGGCATTAAGCAGAC
>JAITBE010000211.1 GCA_031283755.1 Spirochaetaceae bacterium | reverse complement strand
AGTTCCGCCAGGTTTATCACGTCCCCGGCCTTGGCCACCACGTCGATCATGTTGACCGCCGCGGCCACGGGGATCCCCAGTTCCAGAAGCTGGGTGGTCAGGAAAAGGTTCCGCTCCAGATTGGTCCCGTCGATGATGTTGAGGATCACGTCGGGCTTTTCTTCCAACAGGTAATTTCGGGAGATGATCTCCTCCAGGGAATAGGGGGACAGGGAATAGATCCCCGGCAGGTCGATGATCCTCAACTCCCGCCGTCCCTTGAGGCGGCCCTCTTTTTTCTCTACCGTCACCCCCGGCCAGTTCCCCACAAACTGATTCGATCCGGTAAGGGCGTTGAACAGGGTCGTTTTACCGCTGTTGGGATTACCCGCCAAGGCGATTTTCATGACGCCCAATCCCCCTATTGAATCTCGATGATATCGATGTCCGCTTTTCGCAGTCTGAGTTCATAGCCCCGCACGTTCACTTCGATATGGTCCCCCAGGGGAGCCACCTTCCGCACCAGGATTTCCGCGTCCCTGGTTATCCCCATATCCATAATCCGGCGTTTTATTGCCCCTTGCCCGTGGAGTTTGACCACGCTGACCGTCTCCCCGGGCTTGACGTCCTTTAAGGTTCTCATCCTGTTTCCTCTCTTTCTGCAACCCAGGCAGTTTCAAAATCCAGGCCGGCAGGGCCGATTTTGAAGCCGCCTCAGATTAGAACCGCCTGACCGGCGTTATACTATTATTTTATTCGCCATCTCCCGGCTTATGGCAATCCGGGAATCCTTTACATTGACGATGACGTTCCCGTTTATTTCGGACACCACCGTAACGGGACTGCCCACCACAAAACCCAGCGTCTCAAGCCGTTTTTTCGTATCATCCCGGCCGCCAATCCGTTTTATTGAATTTTTTTCGCCGGGTCTGGCCAAAGCTAAAGGCATCAGGCTCATCTCCTTCGGGCTTTCAGTTAGCCCCTCTTAACTAGAGGTTAGCAAAAACTAACTAAAATGTCAAGAAAATTGTGTCTAGGGATCAGGGACTTTTGTCTGTTTCCGGGATACGCCTTCTTTTTCCGCCGGCCGGAAGGAAACACCGGGGGCCCGGCGGTATAACGCCATAGGGGGATGACGGCGCTGCCGGTCCTGCCGGGATACCCCCTCTTGCAATTTTTAGAAAATCCTACTATATTACAACAATTAGAGGCGTTTTTTATCATTTTTTCCATAGTGAGGTAAATAAAGAAAAATGGGCATCGATATTACAAAGATGCGGAATATTGGGATTAGCGCGCATATAGACTCGGGGAAAACCACCCTTTCAGAACGGATTTTATTTTATAGTAACAAGATCCATGCTATCCACGAAGTCCGGGGGAAGGATGGGGTGGGGGCGACCATGGACCACATGGAGCTTGAGCGGGAACGGGGCATTACGATCCAGTCCGCGGCGACCCAAGTCGAATGGAAAAACCACACCGTCAACCTTATCGATACCCCCGGCCATGTGGACTTTACCATTGAGGTGGAACGGTCCCTGCGGGTATTGGACGGGGCCATCCTGGTACTCTGCGCCGTGGGCGGGGTCCAGTCCCAGTCCATCACTGTGGACCGCCAGCTTAAACGCTACCATGTGCCCCGGATCGCCTTTATCAACAAGTGCGACCGTACCGGGGCCAACCCCTTCAAGGTCAGGCTCCAACTCCGGGAAAAACTGGGGCTTAACGCGGTTTTCATCCAGATCCCTATCGGTTTGGAGGATAAACTTGAGGGTATGGTGGACCTGATCTCCATGAAGGCGGTGTACTTTGACGGGGACCAGGGGGAAACGATCCGGTATGCGGAGATCCCCCCCCACCTCAAGGGGGATGCGGAAAAATACCGGGAGGAACTCATCGACGCGGTCTCCATGTTCTCCGACGAACTCGCCGAGCTTTACCTGGCCGGGGAAGCCATCCCCGAAGACCTGATCCACGCCGCCATCCGCACCGGTACCCTGGCGGAATCCTTTGTGCCGGTGATGGTGGGGTCGGCCTATAAGAACAAGGGGATCCAGCTCCTCCTGGACGGGGTCAACTACTACCTCCCCAATCCCACGGAGGTTAAGAATTACGCCCTGGACCTGGATAAGAACGAGGAGCGGCGGGAGCTTTCCGCGGACGAAAAAAGCCCCACCGTGGCCCTGGGCTTCAAACTGGAAGACGGCCAATACGGTCAGCTTACCTATGTCCGAATCTATCAGGGGTCCCTGAAAAAAGGGGATGAACTCATCAACACCCGGGCCCGGAAGAAATTCAAGGTGGGGCGCCTGGTCAGGATGCACTCCGACAGCATGGAAGACATCAACGAGGGGGTTCCGGGGGATATTGTCGCCCTTTTTGGGATAGAGTGCGCCTCCGGGGATACCTTTTGCGGGGGCGGCCTTAACTATGCCATGTCCTCCATGTACGTTCCCGAGCCGGTGATCTCCCTGGCCATCACCCCCAAGGACAAGAAGTCCGCGGACCAGATGGCCAAGGCCCTGAACCGTTTCACCAAGGAAGATCCCACCTTCCGGACCTATGTGGACGGCGAATCCAACCAGACCATCATCCAGGGCATGGGGGAACTCCACCTGGAGGTGTATATTGAACGGATGCGCCGGGAATACAAATCCGAGGTGGATACGGGGATGCCCCAGGTTGCCTACCGGGAGACTATCACCACCCGGGCGGAATTCAACTACACCCACAAAAAACAAACCGGCGGCGCGGGCCAATACGGCCGGGTGGCGGGTTTTATGGAACCGGTGGAGGGGACGGACTACGAATTTGTGGATAATATCAAGGGAGGGGTCATTCCCAATGACTTTATCCCCAGTTGTAACAAGGGTTTCCGGGAAGCCGTGAAGCGGGGGAGCCTTATCGGGTTTCCTATTGTCAATATCCGCTGCGTTATCAACGACGGTCAGTACCACCCGGTGGACTCCTCGGACATCGCCTTCCAAATGGCCGCCATCGGCGCCTTTCGGGAAGCCTATAACAAGGCAAGGCCCTGTATCCTGGAACCCATCATGAAGGTTACCGTGGAGGGGCCGACGGAATTTCAGGGAAATATTTTTGCCTCAATTAACCAGCGCCGTGGTATAATATCGGCGTCCACCGAAGACGGGGTCTTTTCCCGGGTCGAAGCGGAGGTTCCTTTAAGCGAGATGTTCGGGTACTCCACGGTACTCCGGTCCTTGACCCAGGGTAAAGCTGAGTTTACCATGGAATTTGAAAAATATGGAAAGGTTCCGGTGAGTATTTCCGAGGCCCTTATCAAGGGATATGAAGAAAAACGCAAGAAGGACGCCGGGCGTTCTTAAAAACATCCTGAGGATAAAAGGTGAATTTTATGGTTAAGCAGGAATTAATTTCGCGCAGTCCGGTGCGCATTTTTGAGCGGTCTATCCACGGAGGACTTAAGCCGGGGGAAGTGGGGATTATTGCTTCTCAAAGCGGTATAGGTAAAACTTCGGTACTGGTACAGATCGCTCTGGACAAATTATTACAGGCAAAAAAGGTCATCCACGTATCGTTTGCCCAACATACCGATTACGTGCTGGCCTGGTACGAAGATATTTTTAATGAATTTATCAAAAAAAAGAACCTGGAAAACACCGGGGATATCAAAAGCGAGCTGGTCAGAAACCGGGTGTTGATGAATTTCAGCCAGGATGGGGTAACCGGGGACCAGATCATCCGGAGCCTCAAGGCCATGATTGTGGAAGGGGGCTTTAAAGCCGAAGCGCTCATCGTGGACGGCATAGACTTTAGCCGGATTGACGGGGAACGGATCAACGGGGTAAAACAATTCGCCCGGGATACCGGAATTTCGGTGTGGTATAGTTGTACTGTCAAGGGAACCCTGCCCTATTATGACAAGCGGAATATACCCCTGGTTATTAAGGATTATGTGGACCTTATTGATGTGGTTATCATCCTGGAACCAAAGCAGGATCATATCGAATTGACCGCCGCCAAGGACCGGAACATCTTTAACCCCGAACACATGGCCCTGCGGCTGGACCCCAAAACCATGCTGATATTGGAATCATAAGCGGCGGGAAAAATCGCTAGCAGGCTGTAAGAACTAAACGGATCGTTAAGATATTTAACCACAAAGGCGAAGAAGGAAGAAGAATTTTGAACCACAAAGGCACGGAGGAGGCCGCTTGCACGGTCAATTCAGAAAGCCCAAAGGAGAAAAAGAGTGAGACTCCGCTCCTCATTATCTTTCCTTTGTGTATCCTTCGTGGTTAATATTTTTCTTCCGCATCTTTCCTTATATCCGATTCTTTAGCCGTTACGAAGTATTAGCGGCCCGGCAGGGTAAAGTCCCGTAGTTTTTCCAAAAGCAAAGCCCCCACCCGGGCCTCTATCTCAATACCGGTGTCTTCATACTTTTCCGAAAGCACCTGGCCGTCGCGGTAAAGCAGCGCCGCCAGATCGTACCGGTCCTGAGGGAAACGGAACCGGGAGACGGAACCGGATACCAGTAATTGCAGCCGCCGGATAAGTTCTTCCAGGCCCCGGCCGGTTTGGGCGGAAACCAGCACCCCGCCGGCAAACCGTGCCGGAAGTTCCGGCGTGCCGGAAAGATTCGTCCGGTCAACCTTGTTAAGGGCTGTTATCATGGGTTTTTTATCCGCCCCCAATTCCCGGAGAACCGCCATGGTGGTGTCAAAGTAGTGTTCGGCATCGGGATCGGAGATATCCACCACGTGGATAAGCAGGTCCGCCAGGGTTGCTTCCTCCAAGGTCGCCCTGAAGGCGTCCACCAGATTATGGGGAAGCCGGCGGATAAAACCCACGGTATCGATCAGCATGATGGGCTGTCCCTTACCCGGTAAAAGCCGGGCCACCGGGTCCAGGGTGGCGAAGAGTTTGTCCTCCGCCAAAACATCCGCGCCGGTAAGGGCGTTGAGGAGGGAGGATTTTCCCGAATTGGTATACCCCACAAGGGCGCAGGAAAAAACGGTTTTCCCCCGTTTTTTTCGCTGAACCGCCCGGTGTTTACGGACCTCCTCCAGTTCTTCCCGAACCTTTTGGATCCGCCCCTCAACAATACGCCGGTCAGTCTCGAACCGGGTTTCCCCGGCGCCTTTGGCCCCGTAACTTCCCCCCCGCTGCCGGGAAAGATCGATGTATTTGTGGCTTAACCGGGGCAGGGCATAGGAAAGTTCCGCCAATTCCACCTGCAGGGCGGCTTCTCTTGTTTTCGCCCGTTCCGCGAAGATCCGGATGATGAGTTCCTGCCGGTCTATCACGGCAATCCCCGTGAGGTCTTCCCAGTTCCGCTGCTGGGAAGGGCTGGGTTCCCAGTCCAGGATCAAACAATCCGCCTGAAGCTCCCCGGCCTTTTCCCCAAGTTCCCGGGCTTTTCCCGTACCCATCCCAAACCGGGACCGGATCTCCCGGACATGGACCGTCTCCTGGGCGGCGATTTCCACCCCCAGGGATTCGGCCAGGCCCCGGAATTCCCCGGACCGGGATGCTGTCTCCCGGCTTGAGGCCCCTTCTTCCTTAATACCGATTAAAAATGCCCGCTTCGGCTTTTCCGCGGTGTTGTATAATGTTTTCATATATTTATAGAGCCTTTCTCCAACCAACCGGCGTTTATCATACCTTACCGGCGGTTTTAATACTAACCGGGTTTTGAAACCAGCTCAACCACTAGGAAAAAAAACCCCTTTTGATACATACTTGTTAGGGATCGGCGGCAAAACCCCTGTCCGGTTTTTTCAAAATAATCAACATGCCTCGCCCTAAAGGGTAAGGTATGTTGTTCTCATAAGGTGCTGCTCGGGGTTTGATACCTTTTTAACCGCCCTGAAGGGCGGGGTATCAGACCCCTCGGCACGAATAAAGCCAGTTCCAGGCCCGGTTGGTTTTGAAACCGCCTTGGCGTTGTTTTAAGATTGGCCCTGCCGGTCATTGGCTTTTGATACTATTCTCTATATATTATCATAAGAGACTGTTCCAAAATTTCAATGGCTGGAACAAGTCCATAGGATCAAGGTTTGACGATATCTCAAAAGGCGTCTTTAAGCCTGCTTATTTCTGTCATTCTCTCCGCCGTTTTTACCATAGCGGCGTATACCGGGCTTTTTGAGCTGGTAGAGACCCGGTTTTATAATCCTTCCATAGCCAGGGCCCTGGGGGAAGAAATAACCGGAGATACCGAAGCGGTCCAGAATTTTTTGACCGAATTGCAGGGCCGTTTTTTTGCCACCCTGGAAAATGAGGCGGTCCGGCGGAGTTTCCTTCCCCTGCAGGAAGCGGAAGATATCTTTGAACGGACCAGGATCTTCGGCCTCCTGATGGAGTCCCAGCGGGGGCTTCAATCGGTACGGTTCGTGGATTCCGGCGGGGTCAGAATCCACTATTCCACCAATCCCCAGGATCTGCGGCATCAGGACGCGGCCTCGGTAACATACCGGAACTACCATGACATTCCGGGGTTTATCCCCTATGAGCTGGTGGAGGTTTCCGACCGGGGGCTGCCGAAACTGACGGTGGATGATGAGGGGGACCGGGTTATTTTTTCCTTCCCCTTTTATGATTCCTACCATGTCCACCGGGGAACCGCCCTTTTTTCCCTTTCCGTCCGGGTCATAACGGAACGGCTCGTCGGTTTAGGGCGGCTCAAGCTGGGGGAGGATGTTTCCCTGCTTTCGTCCCCTCCGGGCATGGTTACCGGGCTTCCCCCGGGGAGCGGCAATACCCTGCTCCCCCTGATCGCTTCCGTCTGGAACGAGGGGATTTTTACCCTGACCACCCTCAATTCGGCGGATTCCGGGACTTCCCTGGCCTTGCTGTCCGAACAAACCAATCAGGGGATCCACGTCGGGCGGATTGTTGACCAGGCCCTTTTTCTATTTCCCCCCATTATGAAGGTCATCCTGCTGGCGTCCTTTTTTATCACCGCCTATCTTTCCGTTTTCCTCATCTTTAACCTGCGGCAGGACCCCCTCACGGTGGTTCAAAACCGGCTTAAGCGGCTCCAGATTAGTTTGATTGAGGAGTATTACGATCGTAAAGGGGATATCGATTGGGGGCATTGGAAGCGGGATCTGGAACAGCGCCGTGAAGAAGTCCGGCGGGAATTAAAACGGGACATCAAGCTGGTTCCCGGCAGACGGGAAACAGAGGATGTTGATTTTCTTATTGATAAATCCTGGGATGAATTATTGGCTGTTATCGGGGGCCGCCAGGAAAATACCGCCGCCGATACTATTGACGAAGGTAAACTCCGGAACATTATCAGCCAGGTTTTGGCGGCTGCCTCTGCGGGAGGGGCCGGCAATATTCCGGCGGTTATGACGGCTGCCGTTGTTCCGCGTTCTGCCTTTCTGGGACCGGGTTCTCAAGGGAAACCCCAGGCGCAGGAAAAGCGGGAGCCTTCGGGCGATGAAAATACAAAAGACGGGGATGAAAGAGAAGTTCCCCAAGAGGAGATAAAGCTTATGGATGATCATGGGTCCGGCAAAATTGATGAGCCGGAGGAACTGGAAGAGTTAGAGGAACTGGAAGAGCTGGAAGAGTTAGAGGAGCTCGGTTCCGTGGAACCGGCGGCGGAGTTTTCTTCCCCGGTACAGGGGGAGGGCCCCCAAAATATCGATGATCTGGCCAGTGAGATTGAGTTTGGCCTTACCCCCGAGGGTGAACCCGAAGCCGAGTCGAACCAGGATGACGGAGGTTTAAATCCGGATATTGAAATCGTCTCGCCCTTTGCGTCTATGCGGTTTGATTTTTCAGATTCCGCCCCCCGGGAACCGGACGAACCTCCGGAGGAGGAAGGAAAAAAAAAACTGAGTCTTCGTGAAGAAGGCCGGTTGGAAGATCTGCATGAGGATTATCACTATTCTTATTTTTTCCGGCCCTTTTTACTGGAAAGCGTCTGTGTTCCCGAAGTATTGGAAGCCCCGGGAGAAGTATCGCCCGGGGAATTGGCTAATTCGTTGCGAAGGGTTCATATCCAAGAGCCCGCTTATGCGGGGGAGCCGTGGGAGGAAACCGTAGTTGAAGAACGGAACGGAATCATGTATATACCGGATCATATCCTGAATCCCCGTTCCAACGTGGAAACTGAAAAAAAACAAGACCTTGATTTTAAAAAGCTTTTAGATTCTATTATCTCGAAAAAATAACCCCAATTACTTTTTTAACAATCCAAAAACAGAATTTTTCCTTTGAACCTGCTTTGTAAGCGTATATTACGGTGTTTAGCATAATAAAGAACCCAGGAACAAGCTCCGGGGTACGGACCAGGCCTTCCAATCAACCTGCTAGACCTTGGTTATTTGAGCTTTTTAAAAATACGGTTGGCTTTGAAAAAGCCTTATTTGAGTAAAGCCCGGGGATTGACGGTTACGCCGTTTTTATACACCGTAAAATGGAGATGCGGCCCGGTACTGCGTCCGGTGGAACCTACATCGCCGATACGCTCCCCGGCCGCGACATAGGCGCCTGTTTTTACCCGGGTTACGTTCATGTGGCCGTAGAGGGTACGATACCCCCCGTGGTGGGTGATTACCACATAGTTGCCGTAAGAGTTGTCATAACTGACCGCGATGACCCTGCCGCCCATGGCCGCCCGTATGGGGGTTCCCATGGCGGCGCCTATATCAATCCCGGAGTGGAATTGACGGGCCCCGGTAAAAGGACTTGCCCGGTATCCATAGAGGGAGGTGAGGTATCCGTAAACAGGCCATATAAAAAGGTCGCCGTTGATCTCCTGAAGGTCCATCCAGTCAAGCCGGGCCCCGGGAATAAAAACCCTGGACCCAACAGTGATGTTTTCGGAAAAAAGCTCGTTTGCCGTCTGAATCGTTCCGGCGTCGGTTTTGTATTTTTCCGCGATAGTGGTGAGGGTATCCCCTTTTTTTGCCTTATAGAGAAGCCCATCCTGGTTGGGGATTTTTAAAACCTGCCCTATTTGCAGAAACCGGCTTTGTTTAATTTCATTATAAGAAATCAGCGTATCCTGATTGAGGCCGAAATTCCGGGCAAGATCACTGATGGTATCCCCCGGCTTGACCGTATAGGCGGCATGAAGCAGCATCCGGGGCTTGGAAAATTCCTTGGGTTCCGGTATGCCGAATACCGTGTCCGCCGGCACGGCGGAATCATTGATTTCAGAGGCGTTGTTTTCAAGGTAAGACATACCCCCCATGCCGTTTTCCGGATCATACGACATAAGGGAATCCCGGGAAGGGTTCTTTCCGGTAACGCCGAGAACCGAAAAGATACCCCAAAACAAGACATAATAAAAAATAGCAAAAATCAGAGTCAATCTAAGGATATTCTTTAAATAGTTCGCTTTACTATATTTTACAACCATAGATTTCCCGTTTTTTTTATCATAAACCTCTTCGCGGTTCTTGGCAATAAAAAAATGAAAAAAAATCCCTCGATATATTAAAAAAAACTCACCGGACAACGGTTTTTTAAAACCGGTTGTAAAATCGAGAGATTTCCCCCTTTTTAAAACGCAAGCTCCTTAAATTTTCGTCACATTTCCGCCAAAACTTGATCGGATCGATGAAACCAACGGTTTTAACGGTCCCCTAAATCAGTATCATTATCCAGCAGGATAAGCGCGTCCCGAAGTTTCGCGGCCCGTTCATATTCTTCATTAGCCACCGCGCCTTCTAGTTCCGTCTGTAAAGCAAGGCGCCGCAGGTTTTTTTCGGAACTCTCCGAGCGCTCCTCAAATTTTCCTTCGGAGGGAAAGGCGGGGTTTTCCCCGGGGGCGTTGATAAAAATATCCACCGGAACCCCCGCGATAGTTACCACCTTCTGGGCGACAAATATCGGACATTTGCACCGCAGCGCCAAGGCAATGGCATCGGAAGGCCGGGAATCCAGAATGAGGGGGCTGTCCGGAGGGTATCCGCCTCCGTTAAGATGTAACCGGGCAAGAAAGGTATTGTCCTTTATGTCGTAGACTTCGGTACGGATCAATTTGAGCCCCACCCGGTGAATAAGGTCGATGAGCAGATCATGGGTAAGGGGCCGGGGAAAAGACATCCCTCCGAGCCCGATAAGGATGGCCTGGGATTCCGAGATGCCGATAAAAATCGGCACCGAAAGCTCCGATTGCAAGGGCCGTAATAGTACGGCATTTCCCTGCTCCGTCCGAATGATGGTCCATATTTCAACTTCAATCATTTTCTGCATGGCATCCCCCTTACCCTGCTAAATAGTTTGTCAGATCCGCCAGGAGGCTCCGGGCATTCCGGTCTCCGGGTAATCCGGTAAAAGCCCCGGAAAATAACTCCGCGGCTTCTTTTATAAAAGTTCGCCCCCGGTGTTCCGCTTCATCCAAAACACCGGTTCGGGTAAACTCGCCGATTAATTCTTCCACCTCCGGGGTGGAACAGCCGTGAGAGCGGGCCGCGGCAAAACAACGGGCCACCAGCGCTCTTTGATCTTCATGTTCCCGGAGGTACAGGAGGACCGGCAGGCTTTTTTTCCCTTCTACCAGGTCATCCCCCCGTTTTTTACCGGGAATTCCCGTGGTAAGGTTCTTGACATCATCAAGAATCTGAAACCCTACCCCCAGTTTTTCCGCCGCTTCTCCCAGCCTTTCTCCCAGGGGCCCTTCCTTTTCCGGCTCCGGCCTGTTTTTTGCGGCAAAAGCGGCCTGAACGCCCAAAACCGCCGCAAGCCCCGCAAGGCAGCCGGTTTTCATCCGGCACATGGTATAATAGTCCTCCGGCGAGGGCAGGGAAGAAAAATCCCGGTGCCAGCTTATATCCATGGCCTGCCCCAAGTGAAGCCTCCGCATATAGGCGGACCAGAGGGCATAAACGGCATTTTTCCGTTCCGCCGGGGCATCCCAGGTTTCAATACAGGCAAGGGGGAGAAAATAAAAAAAGCATCCTCCGTTGATAGCCGTATCGGTCCCGTAAAGCAGGTGAACCGCGGGTTTACCCCGGCGTTCTTCGGAATTATCCTCAATGTCATCATGGATCAGACTGGCATTATGAGGGAATTCCACCAGGGGAGCAAGGGGCAGCGCCGCGTCTCCGCCGCCCAGACTTTCGCATACCAGCGCCATGAGCAGGGGACGCCAGCGTTTCCCTCCACGGCCTAAAAGCTCCCTGCCGGGCGCTGTAAGGAATTTTACCGCATCCCCCAGGCCGGGAACCGGCCCGGTTCCCGGTTGGCCGGCCGCGGGAGGGGTTAAGAAGAAACGGGTCATCCAGGAAAAATCCGGTTCTTCCGGCAGGACATCCCGCAAAACCGCTTCTATCTTTTCGAGCCTCCGGATATACTGTTGGACCATGGGGTATTTTACACGAGGCAGGTCCCGGAGAAAAGCCCCCTCCGGAGGGTATATAACACGGTATGGCAGTATATAAAAAACCGGATTATTGGTCGCTGAAAGCTCAAACCGAAGGATACCCTGCCCGGTCGGTCTATAAACTCAAAGAAATGGATGAAAAATTCAAACTCCTCCCCGATTTTAACAGGTCCGGGGCGTCATCGGCCTTTAAAGTCCTGGATCTGGGGGCGGCCCCGGGAAGCTGGAGCCTCTATGCCCTGCGGCGTATGGCGGGTCAGGGTTTTCTGGCGGCGGCGGATCTGGTTCCCCTGTCCCGGCAGTACGACAAGGGGCTTTTTGCGGGAAAAAATTTCTTTTTTGCCCACGGGGATATTGCGGAAAACGCGGTAAAGGAGGCCCTGGTGTCCCGGGGGCCCTATCATTTGATAATGAGCGACGCCGCCCCGGCAACTACCGGAAACCGTTTGGTGGATACCCTCCGTTCCCTGGACCTGGCGAAAACCGTTGTCCGGTACGCGGAAACCGCCCTGGTTCCCGGGGGCCGCCTGATCGTAAAGGTTTTTCAAGGGGAAGCCGCCCCGGAGATCCTCGCCCTGATCCGGGGGCTGTTTAAGACCGGAAAGAGTTTTAAACCCCAGTCCTGCCGCAGCAACTCCTTTGAAACCTACTATATCGGGTTGG
>JAITBE010000169.1 GCA_031283755.1 Spirochaetaceae bacterium | reverse complement strand
CTTTTGAGTTTTACCGCCACCGTGGCAATGGTCCCCTCGCGGATATCCTCGCTGCGATAGTCCTTCTTGAAAAAGGCCTGGATCCCCTTGAGGAACCCTTCCTTAAAGGCGGAAAGATGGGTCCCCCCGTCGGAGGTGTATTGGCCGTTCACAAAGGAAAAGTATTCCTCCCCGTAGTTGTTGGTATGGGTAAAGGCAAACTCGATCCGCTCTCCCTTGTAGTAACCGAGGGGGTAGATCCGGTCCTCCCCGGTTTCTTCGTCCAAAAGATCGAAAAGCCCCCGTTTGGACAGGTAGGATTTGCCGTTAAAGATCAGGGTCAGCCCGGTATTAAGGTAGGTGTAGTTGAGAATCCGCCGCTCGATAAATTCGGGGTTGAACTGGTAGTCCCCAAAGATCTCCTTATCCGGGGTAAACTCCACATAGGTACCGTCCTTCTGCTTGGCTTTGAGTTTCCCCGCGCGGCTGCTGATGAGGATCCCCCGTTCAAAGACCGCTTCCGCCCCCTCTCCGCCCCGGAAGGCCGCCACCCGGAAGTGGGAGGACAGGGCGTTTACCGCCTTGGTCCCCACCCCGTTCAGGCCCACGGAGAATTGGAACACATCATCGTTGTACTTGGCCCCGGTATTGATCACCGAAACACATTCCACCAGTTTTCCCAGGGGGATGCCCCGGCCGTAATCCCGGACCTTGACCATGCCGTCCTTCACTCCCACGTCAATGGTAGTCCCGTTTCCCATGATAAACTCGTCGATGCCGTTATCTATGACCTCTTTAAGGAGGACGTAGATCCCGTCGTCGGGGTTGGAGCCGTCCCCCAGGCGGCCGATGTACATACCGGTTCGCAGGCGTATATGCTCCAGGGAGGAAAGGGTTTTGATCTTTGACTCATCGTATACCCCTTCGCTCTGGGCGCTTTTTACCGGCGCGGCTTCTTTCGGGGCGATGCCTTTTTTATTTCCCCCGGCCGGAGCCGCTTTTTTTTCCACTTTTGCCGGGGCCGGGGCTGGCGCCGGGGCCTTTCGTCCGGTCTTGGCCGTTCCGGCGGCTTTTTTATCAGTTTTTAATGCCATAAGCCTCTATCTTTTTCAGCTCCTCAATATGTTGTTCCGCCCCCCGGATCCGTTCTTTCAGGTCCTCGATGGCTCTTTCCGCGGCGGCAATCCGGCCGCAATGATCCAATACGGCCTTTTCCATCCTTGCGATGGCGGCCCGTTCTTCGTCAATGGCCAGGGCCGCCTTAATTTTTTCAATCCGGCCTTCGATATCCCTGATATAATTCCACGTTTCCTCTATTTTTTGAAGGCGCAGCCGGTCATCCTGATCAAATACCGCCTCCCATTCCCCCTTCCGGGCTTTTTCCAGGGCAAGTCCTCCGTATTTACCGGATACCACCCGAAATTCGTCTTTTAACCGGAGTATCTTTTTTTCCAGGGTCCTGATACGTTTTACCGGTCCTCCCTGGGTATTAAGAGCATCGGCGATCCCCCGCCGTTCCTCCTTTACCCGGTCCGACTCGGCCCGCTGGGTCCCCGCTTGTTTCCGCAGCTCCCTGATTTCCTCCAGGAAACGATCCAGTTCCCCGCCTTCCGGCTCCAAATCTTCCCGGCAGGCAAATTTTTCCCCGGCGGTTTCGTATAGCAGCATCACGGCGGACCGGGCCTTCTCCAGGGACGAGCGGAGCAGCATGGACTGGGTGCTTCTGCCCAGTTTGACCAATATATTGGCCGGTTCCTTCTCCGTAAGCCCATCGATACGGTCTTCCAGGGATTTAACCTTATCCCGGAGGGTATCAAGCTGCCGCCTATAGGGTTCGGTGAAGTCCCCGTAGGTCCCATCCTCCAAAACCCACTCCCCAAGGCCGTAATAGAGCCGTTCCAGGCGCTGTTTGATCTGGGCGAGGGCCTGTTCGCTGCGGGCCACGGCCTCCCCGGCCTGCCCGAGCCGGGCAGTATCTTCCTGTATGGTCACAATAAGGGCTTCGGAATCCGCTGTTTCCTGCCGGATCCGCCGGTACTCCCTGAAAAGCTCTTCGGCGTCCCCTTCCCCGGTTTCCGTTCGGGACAACAGGGTTTCCCCCAGATCTTCCAGCATCAGATTAATTGAACGGAACTCCGCCAGCTTTTTTTGTTCCAGGTCCTTGATATTTTTTCTTCTTTCTTCCATATTTTTACTATAAACAAAGGTATTTTTCTTGACAATCCGGCAAGACCGTTCCATCATATTTATATATAAATTCGGCCGGTTTCAGACCCCGGTTGGTTCTGAAATTGACGTGGGGAACCTAAATTAAGCCGGCCCGTTTTTTGGTTACATAGAAAGGTGTTGTTTCAAAATATGAGCGTTTGAAAACACCAGAGGATTGTACTTCAAGGAGAAGCTGCAATGAGTTACACCACGGATCTGATAAAGAACGTATCCATCGCCGGTCATGGTGGGACCGGAAAAACGACCCTGTTTGAGCGTTTGCTTTTTGCGGGGGGGGGTATCCCCAAGGCGGAAACGGTAGAATCGGGAAAAACCGTTGGGGACTCCAGTCCCGAAGAAATCGAACGAAAAATTTCCATCCACACCGCCTTAGCCCATGTTGAACGGAACGGCAAAAAGCTCAACTTCTTTGATACCCCCGGATCTTCGGATTTTATCGGCGATGTGATCCTCAGTTTCCGGGCATCGGAATTCGCCATCCTCACGGTGGACGGCCGGGCGGGGGTTCAGATCGAAACCATCAAGCTGTGGCGGAATTTGGAGGGCCGGGAGAAACCCCGGGGATTTTTTATCACCAGATTGGATGATGAACGGGGAAATTATCAAAATACCCTGGATGATATCCGGGAAAAGTTTAAAATTACCCCGGTTCCGATTACTATCCCCATGGGAAGCGGCCCCGCCTACCAGGGGGTCATCGATATCCTCAATGAAAAGGCCTATTTTGCCCAGGGGGATGCCGTTGAAAAGGAGGGGGCCGTCCCCGCCGAATATGCCGAAACCGTCGCCGCCGCCCGGGAACGGCTGATTGAAGCCGCCGCGGAGGGGGACGATTCCCTTATGGAGAAGTACATCGACAAGGGTTCCCTGGACGCCGAAGAAATGCACCGGGGCTTGATTGAAGCCCTGGCGGAACACAAATTCGTCCCCGCCTTTACCGGGGTGGCCTTAAAAAATTCCGGGCTTATTCCCCTCCTGGATTTTATCGCCGATATAAGCCCCAATCCCAAAACAGCCAGGGATGTTTCTGTGGGGGAGGACGGAGCCCATACGGACATCCCCATAGACCCGGATAAACCCATGGCCGCCCTGGTGATCAAAACCAGTTACGACCAGTTTTCGGGAAAACTCTCCTGGATCAAAGTGATCCGGGGGAAACTCGCCGCGGACGCCGAGGCCCATAATATTTCGGAAAACAAAAAAGAACGGATAGGCAAGATCTACACCTGTCAGGGCAAGAAACTTGAGGAAATCCGGGAACTCTATGCGGGGGACGTGGGGATCATCTCCAAATCCGCCACCCTTAAAACCAATGATACCCTCTCCGAGGGCGGCGGGGGCATCAACTTTGTGCCCCTCCGGCTCCCCGAACCGGTCCATTCCGTGGCGGTTAACGCCGCCGCAAAAAAGGACGATGATAAACTCGGGGAATTCCTCGTCCGGGCCGCCGAGGAGGATAAGACCTTCCGGTATCAGTATAATACGGAAACCAAGGAGACGGTGATCTCCGGCATGGGCGAACTCCAGGTAAACATCATTCTGGACAAGATCAAGCAAAACCAGAAAATCGAGGTGGAAACCCATGTGCCCCATGTAGCCTACCGGGAAACGATCACCAAAAAGGCGGGAGCCGAATATACCCATAAAAAACAAACCGGCGGCCACGGCCAGTACGGAAAGGTGCTTTTGGAGATCGCCCCCCTGCCCCGGGGGGAAAATTACCAGTTTGTCAATGCCATTTTCGGCGGGGCCATACCCAAAAACTATATTCCCGGCGTTGAGAAGGGGGTCCTGGAGGGAATGGCCCTGGGGACCATGGCGGGGTATCCCGTGGTGGATGTGGAAGTGAAGGTAGTGGACGGGAAATACCACCCGGTGGATTCCTCGGAATTGGCCTTTAAATTAGCCGCCCGGAACGCCTTTCGGGAAGCCATGCGTCAGGCTTCTCCCACCCTCCTGGAACCGATCATGAACCTGACGGTTTTTGTGGAAGATAAATATCTGGGGGACGTGATGTCCGACCTGTCGGGAAAACGGGGTAAAATCCAGGGGCAGGCCTCGGTGGGCGGGGGGATTGAAGAGATTAAAGCCCAGGTCCCCCAGGCGGAACTGCTGCGGTATTCCATAGATTTACGGTCCATCACCAGCGGTACCGGATCTTTCAGCGTTGAATTCGACCACTATGCCCCCATCTCCGGGAAGATCGCCGAGGATGTGATCAAGGCGGCCCAGGCATTCCGGGTGCAGGAGTCGGAAGAATGACCCAAGGGAAGTCCTGACTTTTAGGGGACTTTGCAAAGAACATAAGCCGGCGACAGGTAACTGATCAAACGCCGTAAAAAGGAGGCGCCGGGGTTGTTCCCCAGAAGAACAACCCCGGTTTTTTAT
>JAITBE010000158.1 GCA_031283755.1 Spirochaetaceae bacterium | reverse complement strand
CCCTGAATTGCGGGACCCCCTATACTATGGTATGGTTATCCCATGAATTTTCTGATTACCGCGGGGGGAACCGTAGAGCAAATCGATTCGGTGAGGAGCATCACCAATTCGGCCACGGGGAGGCTGGGGAGCCTTATCGCGGATGAATTGGCCGGGCACAAGGTCTGGTATATCTGCGGAAAAAACGCGATCCGGCCTCAAAACCCCCGGGCGGAGATCCTTCCCGTTGGGGATACGGCGGCCCTGGAGGTGGAGGTACGGCAGGTCCTGGAAACCCGCCGGATAGACGGGATAATCCATACCATGGCGGTGAGCGATTACCGGGTATCGGCCCTGACCACTCCCCGCCTTATGGCGGAGTCCCTGCTTACCGTCCTGGAAAACCGTTGCCCCGCCGGGGGATTGCCGGCCCGGGAAGAGATCCTCCGGGGGATTCAACATCCTCAGGTCCTGGACCGGGGGAGAAAGATCAGTTCCGGCGAGCAGAACCTCATCCTCATCCTGGAACCTACGGTGAAGGTTATTTCCTTGCTCCGCGGACTTGCCCCGGGGGCGGTCCTGGTGGGGTGTAAGCTCCTCCATGACGTGCCTACCGGGACCCTGATCAGCGCCGCCTATGCCCTGCTGCAAAAAAATCACTGCGATTTTGTCCTGGCCAATGACGCCCGGGATATTCAGGAGGACCGCCACGCCGCCTATCTTATTGACCGGGACGCGCGGATGACCCCCTATGGGGATAAACAAAGTATAGCCCGGGGTATCGTATCCCGGATAATAGCAGAGATAAAGGAGAATTCCGGAAAATGAACCGGGTGCTTTTGGGAATTACCGGCAGCATCGCCGCCTATAAGGGGGCGGAAATCGCCAACCTCCTCGCCAAAAGGGGGTATGATGTCCAGGTGATTTTGACCGCGGCGGCGCGGCAATTCATCACTCCCCTTACTTTACAGACTTTGACCAAAAACAAGGTGTATACTGATATGTTTGAGGAGTTTCCCTATGAAGATGTCCGGCATATCTCCCTGGCAAAAAACGCCGATTTGGTTCTGATAGCCCCGGCCAGCGCCAACATCATCGGAAAAATCGCCTCGGGAATAGCCGACGATATGCTTTCCACGGTGATCATGGCGGTCCGGGATAAACCGGTCTTAATCTGCCCGGCCATGAATACGGCGATGTATGAAAATCCCATTGTCCGGGACAATATGGCCAGGCTTGCCGGATACGGCTACCTTTTTGTCGAACCCCGGGAAGCCCGCCTGGCCTGCGGGGACCTGGGCAAGGGAGCCCTGGCGGATACCCGGCTTATCGTGGACCGGGCGGCGGAACTTTTAGCGGAAACATAAGCTATGGAAAAAATCAACATCGGCGATATTCCGGGGTTCCGTATCGGTCAGGCCCAGGACCTTACGGCCGCCACGGGTTGTACGGTGATCCTCCGGGAGGAAGGCGGGGTTTGCGGGGCCGATGTCCGGGGCGGCTCCCCGGGGACCCGGGATACGGACGCCCTCTCTCCCCTGGCAAACCGGAAGCTGGTCCACGGCATACTCCTGGCCGGGGGCAGTTCCTTTGGGCTGGATGCCGCGGGGGGAGTGATGGCATTCCTGGAGGCGGAAAACATAGGCCGGGAAGTGGGCCTTACCCGGGTGCCTAATGTCTGCGCGGCGATCCTCTTTGACCTTGCCTGCGGGGATCACCGGGTCCGGCCCGGCCCGGAGATGGGATATGCCGCCTGCGGAAACGCCTTCCGGGGGGAGCCCTTTCAAAGCGGCAGCTTTGGCGCCGGAACCGGGGCAACGGTGGGCAAATTCCGGGGGCCGGCCTACGCCATGAAGGGAGGAATCGGCTCCGCCGCCTGGCGGCAGGGGGGGCTTCTGGTGGGAGCCGTGGCCGCGGTGAACTGCGTGGGGGATGTTCTGGAAAAGGGCAGGATCATCGCCGGGGTCCGGGGGGACGACGGCAGGACCCTGGTTGGGACCGAAGGGTTAATCCTGGAAGCATACGAGGCCCCCCGGGATTTTTTCAGCGGGGCCCCCCTGGAAGGGACCAATACCGTCCTGGGCTGCATCATCACCAACGCCAGGCTGGACAAATCCGGCGCGGCCCTCCTGGCAAGGCAGGGCCAAAACGGCATTGCCCGGGCGATCCGGCCCGCCCACTCGATCTATGACGGGGACACGGTTTTTGCCTTCTGTTCCGGGGAGGCGGCGGCTTCTTTGGACGCGGCGGGGATCCTCGCCGCATGGGCCATGGAAGGGGCTGTCATCGACGCGGTAAAAAGCGCCCGTTCCCTGGGGGGGTATCCGGCCGTGGGGGATTACGTCCCATGACCGAAGGGATCCGGGCGGTTTTTGCCCTGAGCGCCTGTGTTTTGTTCTGGGGCATCTCGTTTGTCTCGACCAAGATCGCCGGAGCGGCTTTTCCCCCCATGTCCCTGGGGGCGCTCCGCTTTGCCCTGGCGCTGGTATTTCTGTTCTTTATAAAAAACCGCTCCGCACCGGGGGAAAGACTAGAACGGCAGGACCTTCCCCTGCTTATCGGGGCGGGGCTTACCGGGGTAACCCTCTATTTTTTCTTTGAGAATACCGGCCTGAGCCTGATAAGCGCCTCGGTGGCGTCGATCATTGTGGCGTCAATCCCGGCGCTGACCCTGGGGGCGCAGTGGCTGGAGGGCAAACTCCCCAGGCCCGGCAAAAAGCAAGGGGAAGCCCCGGCGCGTATCCCGGGCCGGCGCTGGCTGGGGGCGCTTATCTCCATGGCCGGGGTGGTCCTTACGGCCCGGGGCGCCGGGGCCCCTCCCCCGGGAACGGAAACCGGAAGCAGCGGGATCGCCGGAGGAAACATCCTGGGGTATCTCTGCATGACCGGAGCCGCCCTCAGTTGGGTCGCCTACTGTTTCCTTTCGCGGCCCCTCTTTAGCCGCCGATCCCGGATTTACATCGTATACTGGCAGACCTTCTTCGGTTTTTTGGCCTTTATCCCCTTCGCGGCCCTTGAGTTTCCCCGCTGGGGCCGGCCGAACCCTGAGATCATCCTGCACGTCGGGTTTTTGGGCATTTGCTGTTCGGCCCTGGCCTACCGGTTCTACGCCCAATCCCTGGCGGTCCTGGGGATTTCGATCTCGGCGCTTTTCCTCAATTTTGTCCCCGTGATTACGGTCGTCGCGGGGTTTTTTATCCTGGGGGAACGGCTTAACCCGGCGCAATGGGCAGGGGCGGCGCTGGTCCTTGCCGGAGTATACCTGGCCATGAAGGAATGAGGCCCGCCGCTAAAGGCGGACGCGAATTCTTTAAGTATCGGATCAGGCCCTGAGAGGCAAAATTTTTATAAGGCTCCCAAAAGATGGGAATAAAACTCAAAGCCCCGCTGAAGATTCTCAACGGAGATCCGCTCATCATGGCCGTGGATCAGACCCATTTCCCCGGGGGTAAGACGATGGGGGGAGAAACGGAAGATCCCGTCGGCAAAGGCCTGGTAATGACGGGAATCGGTGGCAGCCATCATGAGAAAAACCAGACTGGGAACCCCGGGATAAACAGCCTTGAGGGCGGCTTCCATTTCCTTCCAGCCCGGACCGGCGCGGCGGGCGTGTTCGGGGTTCGCCGGTACCGGGTCCGTCCCAAGGCCGTGAACCCTTACGTTGACCCGTTCATCGCCGATTGCCTTTTTGATAAACCCAACCGCCTTCTCTACCGTCCAGGGGTGGAGCAGCCGCAGGTTGATCACCGCTTTGACCTCCGAGGGCATCACATTGTCGGCGGCGCTTCCCTCAAGCTGGGTCATGGCCGCCGTGGTGTGAAGCAGGGAAGCGATGTCCGGGTTTCCCGAAACCGCCTTGAAAAAAACGCCCCCCAAGGCCCGGGCATGGCGCATAGCAAAGCCCTGTACGCCGCCTGAAAGGGACGCAAGCTGGGCAAAGAAATTCTCCACCGTGGGGACGAGCTTATAGGGGAAGGGCTTCTTCGCTATTTTGCAGAGCGCCCGGCTGAGTACCGCCACGGCCTGTACCTTTGGCGGCCGCGAGGCGTGGCCCGGCTTCTGGGGGACGGTCAGTTCCAGGCTGAGGAAACCCTTTTCTTCAATGCTAAAAAGGGCCAGAGGCGAATCAACGCCCTTGATCTGGTTTTCACCTACCGGCGTCCCTTCGTCAAGGATCCAGGCGAAGCGTTGTCCCCTCCGGGCAAACCATTTCGCGGTTTCCCTGGCGCCCTGAATTCCGGCGCGTTCCTCGTCGCCGCCAAAGGCAAACCAAATGTCGTGCCGGGGGTTAAAGCCGCCGGCGCAGAGAGTCTCCGCGGCCTCCATAATCGCGATAAGGATACTTTTCATGTCCAGGGCGCCGCGGCCGTAGATATAGCCGTCTTTTTGCTCCGCGCCAAAGGGATCGACCCTCCACTTTTCCTTTTCCACGGGCACCACGTCGTAATGGGCCAGGATCAGAACGGGGCCTTCTACTCCTGATGCCTCCGTGCCGCCCGCCGCGGAGGCCGCCGCCCGGCCGGGCCAACGGTATATTGTCGAATAGGGACTTAACACCCAGCGCTCGGCCCTTTGGTGAAAACAGGGATAGCGCTCGGTGAGAAAATCCTGAAACCGGCGCAGGGGCGCTTCAGCTTCGCTATCTCCCCGCAAAGCCCCTGCCGGCCACCAGGTCGGAATCCTGAGGGCCGCGCAGAACCGGTCTATCATTTTGTCCATAACGGCAGTATGAGCCATCCCCGGAAAAATAGAAAGGGGAAATGATCCAGGGCAACGTCATTTAACTTTTCAGAGGCTAGAATTTACCAAAATATTGAAGAATTTTTAACCACAAAGGCGCACCAAGGCGCAGAAGGAAGGAATAAAGCATTGCCTCATACATC
>JAITBE010000093.1 GCA_031283755.1 Spirochaetaceae bacterium | reverse complement strand
TATGTACTTGGCGAAGAAATTGATCGTGCTACCTACGGATTGAATAATCTTAGCTTGGGTGTTGGTTATGTTTGGAGGAGGAATTAAACAAAACCCGGTAAGGATATGCCATGCTCTTGAACGTTTTTATTTTGGCATTTATATGTTCAATCACAACACGTCTCCCCGCCAATCCGCCATTAATGACCCTTTTTCCGCGCTCTTTTAGTTAATTTTATATGCGCTCGCCCTAGGTAAACACGAGGGTTGTACAGCCATACCGTATCGGGTACAGTAGAGTTGTTCGAAAACTGAGCTTTCCGAACGACTTTTAGTAATTTATATACCGTAGATTTCAAAACGGTGAAAGGTCCGTTTACCGGCCTGTGATTGCGGCAAGGACCACCCGCGTAAGGGATAGAAGTGGATAGCCCGGCCCTACACCTGGCGCAGGATGCGCTCGAATTCCGTATTGAAATGGTAAATTGATGATCGGGACATAACGGCCCGCTCTTACGAATTTCAGGGGCCCTGTGGGTTCCTTTTGGAGGTACCGGTGGTTTACAAACAGTCAGATAAAGCCCGCCGCTTGCTACAATCCGAAATACGGAATATGTCGATAGAATGCGATAATGCCGGAGGTATCAATCTGGCCCAGGGTATCTGTGATCTGCCCCTGGAAGCGGTCCTTGCCCGGGGCGCCTTTGACGCCATGAAGGAAGAACAGAATCACTATACCCGTTATGACGGTATTGAAACGCTACGAAAACAAATAGCGTTAAAGGCTGGGCGTTTTAATCATATACACATTGATGATGAAAACATTGTCGTATCCTGCGGCGCTACCGGGGCCTTTTACAGTACCTGTTATGCATTGTTTAATCCTGGAGATGAAATCATCCTTTTTGAGCCCTATTACGGATACCACGAATATACCTTGATGTCCCTGGATTTGGTTCCGGTTTTTGCGCCCTTAAAAGAGCCTTCTTGGGCTTTTGATGTGGAGGAGATGCAGGGACTAGTATGTACGAAGACGAAGGGAATTGTTATTTGTACACCGTCAAATCCTTGCGGAAAGGTTTTTTCTAAAGAAGATCTAGACAGCTTGGGAGATTTTTGCATAAAAAACGATTTAATTGTTATCACCGATGAAATATACGAGTATATCACTTTTGACGGTACTGAACATATAAGTCCTGCTTCTCTTGAAAAATTCAAGGGCCGTACCATTACGGTTTCGGGCTATTCAAAAACGTTCAGCATAACGGGGTGGCGTATCGGTTACTGCATTGCCGACAGGTCTATAATAAAGTGGATAGGCAATGCCAGCGATCTTTTATATGTCTGCGCGCCCAGTCCGCTCCAGTACGGAGTGGCCCGCGCCATCGAAACTATTCCTGAGTCGTTTTACCGGTCGAATACCAGAAAAAAAGGGATCTTTTGTGTTCAACTTTATCCAGCCTGGGACTCACCCCTCATATTCCTCAGGGCGCTTATTATGTTCTTGCCGATGTGTCTTCGCTTCCGGGGAAAACCGGCAAAGACAGAGCCATGTTCATCTTAAACAAAGCCGGAATAGGGACAGTTCCGGGGGAGGCTTTTTTTCATAACAGCGGTGGGACCGGCTCCAACAGAACAAAGGGGGCCAATCTGGTCCGTTTTTGTTTTGCGAAGGATATGGAGTTTATCCAAAGGGCCTGCGAGCAGTTAAAGGGGCTGTAGGGGGATACCGGGTCTTGGTCTTAAATAAGGTTGAAATTTATTTCGGTGTTGATTATTCTCCGAAGGACCTCTTGGCCGAATTTCTCGGCCAAGAGCTTTTCTGTTTTTTGGACGATCCCGATCATTCCGGCAGAATGGGCAATTCCGGACATGGCGCTGAAAATATGGGCACAGTGGAACTGCCAGTCTTTTTTGGCGTCAGGAGGGGAAGAGATTTTTTTTAGGGGCCTATAATTTTTAAGAACCTGAACACAGCAGGCCGAGTCATGAAGCACTGATTTCAGTTCAAAAACAAGCTCAGGGTTAAAACCCCGCACCAGGCCCTTGTCTATTTCCCGGCAGTATGCAAGCCCGCAGTCTTTTAGATCCATTTCCGCAAAGGTTTCGGCCCAGGGACAGGAATAGACCCTTTCGATAAAATCGTTCCCCTCTTGTCCATATTCAACAGTAATAGGACAGACGGCGCTCCATTCTCCGTAGGCGAGATATGTGTCAAAATCAAGCTTATGTCCGTCCCGCAGGGCCCGCAAGGACATGCGCCGGCCCCGTTGTTCGGCATAAAACTGGGCGGCCTTTACAAAGAGGCGTATCCCCTTTTCTCCCTCTTCCCTAAATGAACGGTAAAACAAGCCAATAATAGACGCGTGGGTTTTTTCGTTATACATTTCCATCCTCCCCAGCCCGGTAGCAGGCAACTGCATGTCCGGGACCGATCATGCGGTATTCAGGATATTCTTTTTTGCATATTTCTTCGGTATAAGGGCAGCGGGTAGAAAAATAACAGCCCTGTGGAGGATTTTCCGGCGACGGGATATCTCCTGCCAGAATGATACGTTTCTTTACCGCTTTTTCTTCGGCGGTAAATGCCGGAGCAGCGCTGAGAAGGGCTTCTGTATATGGATGCCGCGGATAATTAAAAATGTCCTCGGTTCTGCCTAATTCAACTATTCTGCCGAGGTACATCACCGCGACTTCATCGCTGATAAATTCAACTACAGAAAGATCGTGGGAGACAAAAAGATAGGTCAGCCCCATTTCTTCCTGAAGGTTTTTAAGAAGATTGAGTATCTGTGCCTGTATTGAAACATCCAGTGCCGAAACCGCTTCATCAAGAACAATAAAATCAGGTTTCACGGCCAGGGCCCTGGCTATACAGATACGCTGGCGCTGGCCTCCTGAAAACTGGTGCGGATAGCGGAGGCACTGGTCCGCAAAAAGGCCGCATTTTTCCACCAGGGTTTCCACTTTTTCCCTGAGCTGGGCGGTGTTTTTTACTATCCCGTAATTTTTTAATCCTTCGCCTATAATTTCATATACCGTCATGCGTGGATCAAGGGACGAAAAAGGATCCTGAAAAACAATCTGCATACGCCTACGTATATCACGCATTTTACGATTCTTTATATGGGTTATGTCGGTACTGTCAAAATAAACCGTACCGCCTGAGGGTTTTAGAAGGTTTACCATCAAACGGCTTACCGTTGTTTTACCGCAGCCCGATTCTCCCACAATACCAAGGATATTTCCTTTCTTAATTTCAAAGCTTACGCCGTCCACTGCCCGGACCTGCCGGACAGAACCGGCAAAAAACTCGCTGTCAACCGTAAAAAATTTTTGCAGATCCACAGCCCGGATGAAAGCGTTCTCAGACATGGCTTTTCTCCCCGTATTTCCAGCACGCAACCGTATGGCTTTTGCCTCCCGGCGGAGCCGTTTCAAACATAGGCGGAAAACCCACCCTGCATTGATCGGTAAATTCCTGGCAGCGGGGATGGAAAGGACAGCCGGGAGGCATATCTTTGAGTGAAGGAACATTGCCGGGAATGGCTTTAAGCCGCTTTTGGGCGTTTTTCTTTCCGGGTCTGGAGTTGATAAGGCCGCGGGTATATGGATGAAGGGGATTGCTTATGAGTTTATCGGTGTCCGCTGTTTCGCAGACTCTGCCGCCGTACATCACCATTACCCGGTCAGCCATTTCGCTTATTACCGCCAGATCATGACTTATAAAAATACAGGAAACGCTGGTCTCCTCTTTTATGGCGTTGATAAGGTCAAGTATCTGAGCTTGAATAGTTACGTCCAGGGCGGTAGTCGGTTCATCGGCGATGAGAAGTTTCGGCTTACAGGCCAGAGCCATGGCAATCATGACCCGCTGTCTCATTCCTCCTGAAAGTACAAAAGGATAGCTTTTCAGTATGCTCTCCGGATTGGGGATGCGCATTTTAGATATCCAGTTTAGGGCAATCGCCGCCGCTTCTCCCCGGTTTACCTTCTGGTGCAGCATGACTGCCTCTTCGAGCTGATTCCGCACGGTATAGACCGGGTTAAGGGCTGTCATGGGTTCCTGAAAAATTATGGAAACTTCTCCGCCCCGGAACGCATGAATCTCGGCATCATTCATTTTTAAGGTATCCCGGCCTTCAAAGAGAATCTCCCCGCCTTCGTACCTGCCGGGAGGAGAAGCAACCAGCCGCAGTATAGACAGGCAGGAAATGCTCTTGCCGCAGCCGGATTCTCCGACTATGCCGAAGGTTTCTCCCCGGTTTACCTTAAAGGATACATCATCCACTGCCTTGAGTATCCCGTTGCGGGTATGAAAATATGTTTTAAGTCCCCTGACCGAGAGGAGAACCTCTGCTTCTGCCATCGGCTGTTCTTTTACCCTCTGCCCAAAACCACATCTTTTACCTGGGGCCTCAGCAGGGGATATGGCGTCTGATCACCGTATCCTATATCCACATAGGTTACCGGTTCAACATATTCAGGAAGGTCAAACTTTTTTATCAGCCGCTCCTTTATTTTATCGGTAAAGGTAAGCCACACGCCTTCAAGCCCGGCGGCGTGGGCGGCAAGGGCAATGTTCTGGGCTGCGGCTCCCGCATCCAAAAGCCGGTTGCGTACAGGATTGTAAGGATTTGCCCGGTAAACCCGGAAATCCTGACATATAACCAGATGTACCGGACCGCCGGGGATATCGCTTCCCCTGAAAAGCCCCGGACTGGTTTCTTCCCGTACAACAAGGTAGCGGATGGACTGGAGATTACACGAATGGGCGGCCCATATTCCGGCATCAAGAATTTTGTCGATAAGTTCATCACCGACCCTGTCTTTTTTAAATTCCCGCACAGAACGGCGTTCGTGAATAATATTGAAAAAAGATTTTTCCTGGGGTTTTGAAACCGGATGCGGTGCATAGGGTGAGAGGTCGATACTCTTTTCCGCGGCCATGGCTTCGGCAAATTCGATGAGCTTTTGGGCTGTTTTATAATCATGCTGCTCCGTTGAAATTCCCCGCTTAACCCAGATACGGCAGAGTTTTTTAACTGTATCTGCCTGTCTGTTCGACAGAGTTTTGTTCCGGTACGCTGCATGGTAGACCTGTATTTCCAATGTATGATGGGTACGCTCGCGGAACCGGGCTCTGAATTCCACCTCGTCCATATCGAGATAGGCTTGTTCAGATAAATTGAATTCTGACATGCTGAACTCCTTATTCGCTAAAATTCTGCAGTATTCCTAAAAAATTCAATCAACTCTTTTCTGGTCTTTTCCTGGCCATAGGAGTTTTCTTTTGGTTTTCCCCCGCGTATCAGGGTTATATCCGGTGAAGGGGTGTAGGCATTATTGGTAGGCAGATACCCGGAGGAAAAAACTCCGTGTCCCAGATCCTCGCTCCACACATGTTTGTAGGGATGCGGGAATTTATGCACCTGAAATCGTTTTTCCGCCAACAGGCACATTTCATAGGCTGGCCAGACCAGGTCCGCCTTGCCCGAAACCATCAGTACAGGTCCGTTGATACGCTCTACGGGTATCATCGCTTTTTCACATTCTTCGGTCTTTTTCATTGCCTCGGCATAGACCGATGCACAGGCAAAGGGTTTGCGGCCCCGTATCTCATCGTAGAGGGGAGAAAAATCACACATTACCCAGGGAAAATCTTTGCCCCTATAGGTAAAGGACGGCGCCTTGTTAAAAATATCTTCGGATTCCCAAAGTATAGAAGAAGGTGTCAGCGCCGCAGCAGCATGTAATTGGGGAAATACCGATGCGGCAAGAAGGGTAAGTTCTCCGCCCCGGGAAATTCCTGAGATACCGGTTTTTTCGGGATCGCTGTCAGGCCGGGATTGCACATACCCTATGGCGTTTTCTATTATTTCAAGGGGGATGCGGACTAAATCCTTTTTCAGCTCCGGCAGTCCGAAATAGGCAAGCGCCAGGGCGCCGAATCCATGGCCCGACAAAAACCGGGCCAAAAATCTACCTGAGTTAATACCGCCGTCTGAACCGCCAAAAACAATGATATTGGAAAGCCCTTTTTTTTCGGGCCCAAAAGCGGCAGGCCGGTAATACTCGGCTACAAGTCCGTAATTTCGAACCTTTTCGACGGTAACTCCGGGGCTTATCAGGGTCCGTTCAAGGACGACTTCAGCCTTCTCCCCGTCCTGTTCCGCGGTAAAACGCATAAAAAGGGGATCATCCGTATTTGCCAGAAGCTGTTCAGGTTCCTTAACCAGTACCTGGGACCAGAAAATGCCGATGGGGTCTGTGCCGGTATAGGTTCCTTCCAGCGACGGGGAAGTATCAAGGTATACTTTTCCTTCGGAATCGGCAGTAAAAAGGGCGGAAGAATGGTACAGCCTCCCGTAAAAGTCTGCCATTTCGGCAATGAGGCTGACCCTGCTTAATGGCCTGCATCCTGAAAGCGAAACCGATACTCTTTCCCAAATCGGGGCGGGATTGGCAGAAAAAAGGATCTTCATCATATTTATACCTTGAGCCGGGGATCCAGCGCATCCCTAAGACCATCGCCCAAAAGATTAAAAGACAGGGCGGTAAGGAGAATGGAGACACCCGGAAAAACCATAAGGTACGGTGCCCGGCGCAGGTTTTCCCTGGCATCCGACAGCATAGCTCCCCATTCCGGCGCCGGTGGACGTACGCCCAGCCCTATAAAAGAAAAACCCGCAGCCATAAGTATCATCCCGGCGATAGAAGTAGTGGCATATACAATGAGGGGGCCCAGGGCATTACGGATTATATGGGTAAAAATTATTTTTGCATGACCGGAACCGGCGGCTTTGGCGGCTTCGATATAGTCGCTTTCCGTTATGGTTAATACCACTGATCTGATAAGACGGGTAAAACTGGGAACACTGCCTACGGCGATGGCTATCATCAGGTTAAAAAGTCCCGGCCCGAGAACGGTTACGATGGCCAGGGACAGAAGTATGCTGGGAATACACATAATTATATCCATAATGCGCATGATTATCTCATCCAGTCTGCCGCCGAAGTATCCTGCTGCAGAACCCAGGATTAACGCGATGGTCATTGCCAGGGTAATGGTAGAAAGGCCCAGGGCAATGGAAAAACGAGCTCCGTGTATTATCCTGGTAAAGACATCCCGTCCAAAATTATCGGTCCCAAAGGGGTGGGCGGCACTGGGCCATCTGAGCCGCTCTGAACTGTTCTGTCTTATGCCCTCGGAATAAGGAGAAATAAAATCCGCACAAAGCGCGGTTAATACAAACACCGACAAAACTATCATGCCGGCCATAGCGGCTTTATTTTTTTTAAGTCTGTCAAACACAGATTCGTCTTTGTTTTTTTTCATCGTCCCCTCCGGGCATACTTAATTCTGATTCGCGGATCCAGGAAGGCGTATGATATATCAATCAACAACATTATTAAACTGAAAACCATGGAAAGAAAAACAGTAGACCCCAGCACTACCGGCGTGTCTTTCATGCGTATGGCATTGATAATATGGGTTCCCAGGCCCGGTATGGCAAATACCGTCTCGGTAATAATGGCGCCGCTGAGGAGTTCCCCAAAATGCAGGCCCATAGAGGTAATGACAGGAAGCACTGCGTTTTTAAAGGCATGCTTAACGATAATGGACCTTTCTTTTACACCCTTTGCCCGGGCAGTGCGTATATAATCCTGGCGTATTGTTTCCAGCATCATGGAGCGGGTAAGCCGCAAAAGTCCCGCCGAGGCGGGCAGGGTTATTGCGGTAACAGGCAGAAAATAATGCCTCCATGAAGAAAACCCGCTTGAAGGAAGCAGTCCCAGACGGAGAGAAAAGAACAGTATCAATGTCATACCCAGCCAAAAATTGGGTATAGATGCAAAGAACATGGCTGCTGAAGTTGACAGGGTATCGGCAGGAGAATATTGCCTTATGGCAGAAAAAATTCCGGCCGATATTCCGATAAGGGAAGCGAAGAACATCCCCATAAAGGCCAGCTTTATGGTAGAAGGGATTTTTTTAAGAATTTCCGTGATTACCGGCGTCTGAAGCCGGTAAGAATTGCCGAAATCAAAATGGGTAACTATGCGGTATATATAATCCGCATAACGGATAAGAAAGGGCCTGTCCAGTCCCAGATGTTTTCTCATCTGGAGTATCTGAGAACCGCTTACCCGTTCGCCGAGAATAAGACGGGCAGGATCCCCGGGGATGAATTCAATAATAAAAAATACAATGAAAATAACCCCGAGGCAAATGGGAATAAAGAGAAACAACCTCTTTAGAACATAGCGTAGCATCGCCATCCTGCCTTAAATTCTGACATTCTGTGAATGTCCGGAATTACCGATTGTAATTGTTTGTCAGGCAAAAATTAGGCAATTCTTACCTGACAAAACAAATCTATGGTGTATGAAATTCAATTCCAGGAAATATCCCTAATAAAAATACCGTTGGCGTAAGAATAGGCAATATTGAGGTTTTTATTGTACGCCCTGATAGTTGAGGGATTGGCATAGACCGCATAGGGGGCATCCTGTTGGATAATATCCAAAGCCTGCTTATAGATGATCGAACGCCTGGCAGGATCGATCTCTTTTTTGCCCTGTTCAAAAAGAGCATCAGCTGCGGCGTTTCTGTACCTTGCCCCATTGGTCCAGCCTATATTGGAAGACGTATAGAACCAGCCTACAAGCTGCAAATCCTTGTAAACCATGTAATAGCCGCTGCCTGACAGCTGAAAATTCCCCCCGTAATAATCGGTGGCCCAGGAATTATATTCCATAACATCCAGGGTAAGATTAATCCCGATTTCGGCAAGATAGGGCTGAATCGCTTCGCCCACTTTCTGGGACGAGGCGGTATAAATATAGGAAACGGTAACGGGTTTGTCTTTTGATACACCCACTTCCATCGCAAGCGCCACAGCCTTTGCCGGATCATAGTTATACTTCACCGCAGGTTCTGCATAGCCCGCCATCCAGGGGAAGGCCATATGATCCTTGTTTGTACTATTGCCTTCGTACACAATATCCCTGACAGCATCGCGATCAATGGCATAATTTACTGCCTGTCTGAGCTTGACATTATTAAAGGGGGGCTTTTCGGTATTCATGGTAATAAAATTAACCCTGTTTGAAGGATCCTGGGTTACCGTCAGATTGCTGTCTTCTCCAAGGCTTGTGGCGGTAGCGGCGCCGATGGTCCAGATAAAGTCAACTTCGCCTGTCTGCAGTGCGACGCCGGCGGTAAAATCATCGGGAATTATGCGGTAAGTAAGGTACCGGATGGGAGCCGGCCCCTGAAAGTGGTCCTGGAAGGCCTCAAATTTTACCTCCACTCCGGCCTCGCGGCTGACGAATTTATACGAGCCGGTACCCACCGGATTCGCCCCGTATGCCTGGCCTCCGGCGGTGGCTTCGGTAAGCGCTTTGCGGTTATATATGGGGAACTGGTCTCCGCAGAGTTCAGACATAAATGACGCATAGGGTTCGGAAAGAAACAGCTTAATCGTATAGTCGTCTATTACTTCAACCTTTCCTATGATGCTGCAGGTGTCCTGTCCGAGGGGAGTATCCTTGCCATACTCAATGGAAAAGGCCACATCGTCGGCTTTTAATTCCTCTCCGTTATGGAACTTAACTCCTTTCCTCAGCCAGAAGGTATATTCCAAGCCGTCGTTCGACACCTCATGGCGTTCGGCCAGATAGGGTTTAATGTTCCCCTGGTCATCAAAGAAAAGAAGGTTATCGTAGATGTTGTTTCCGATTTGACCTTCCAGCATGGACGTAGCGACAAAGAGGTCAAAGGTGGCGGGGTCGGCAAGCACCGCGATAGTAAGGCTGTCTTTTTTAACCTCTTGGGAAACGGTTCCTTCCTTTTCACCGCCGCATGACGCAAGCAAAACCGCTGTCAACAGTACCACAACAAAGCTCTGAAACGTTTTCATGGTCTCTCCTTTTTTAGCGGTGTAAGCCGCTGTCTTAATTTGATACCGCCATCAGGCGCTGTTCCCGCTGGGAGTATCTTCTATATAAATCCTATTAAGACTATAATAATAGTAAAAAAAATTTTTTGTCAAGGTTCCGCCTGTCCAAGGCCTGGACAACCCAGGTTGAAGCCTTGCTCAAGAGGGCGAAATGAACTGTCCTGCCGGTTTTTACTGCCTGAGCGGGTGAGATACTCGTTCGGGATTCGTGGCTTTTCACTTTTTCCGGCTTTCCGGTAGCGGGAAGTGCACTCTGCCGCTATCTTTTTTTCTCTGCAATGGTAAACCCCATTTGTTCCTCACGGAATTTTTTTTGAAGTGCGAATTTTATGGCGAAAAAACTTCGTAAGGAGTCAGGCAGCCTAAAACCTTGCGCGGCCGATTTTGATTATCATTATCAAATTTGAGTATCGAGGCAACCCGTTTCAATGCCATAAGGGCATCAGCTAATTCATCCGCCATGGGAACAATACCGGCGCTTTCCCGTTTCGACTCTTTCGAATAAACCGGGCCTGAAGGAAGCGTTCTTAGATAGAGTTTAAAAACAAAACGATCGTTTTGGAGAATTGATTTTCGAGCCATACACACCCCTTCTATCGGTAAGGTTTGCCGATGTTCAGTTGCAGTGTCAAATTACACTGAAAGTTTCATAGGTGTTTCTGATATTTAACCAAGTTTCATATTTTTTAATTCATTGTACAATAATGAATTATAACTTTGAGCCGCGCAAGGATCGAACTTGCGACCCGCAGATTAAGAGTCTGCTGCTCTACCAGCTGAGCTAGCGGCCCAAAACACCGTCCTGAGACTGCCGCGCCGCTATCAACCCTCTGGCCGGCAAGTTCAAACCTGCAGCTTACGGATTTGAAGCCGGCTGCCTTAACTATAATCTAGCCACTATTTTTGGGCTAGGGAGGCTGTTTCAAAATCCGATGATTCAGCAGGATCATAATTTTGAAACAACTTGTATTACAATACAGAAAAGTCTTTGATCCGTCAAGCCCTTTTTTACTATTTTGACCGGTTTTTCCGGATCCGCCGGATTTCCGCCCTGGTTCCGTATCCTCCATCAACTAATATGATGAGGGTAGTGAAGTCTGCATCATATATCCCTTTTCCTTTATAAAACGATCAATTCTTCAACCATATCGGAATTCCGGGACGATTGAAGTTACCCTGGTTTTTTTCAAGTCCGGTTTCCAAGGCAAAGAATACCGGCGAGGAAAACCGCCGCCTTTTTTCGCGGAAAGGGGCGGATGCGGATCTTAGGGGGTGTTTTCATACCTTTCCCGGATTTTGGGATGGATACAAAAAAAAATTCCGTATATCCTCGGTCAATTGCCGTACCGCCCGGGGGGCCGGCATGGTTCCATAGGTTTCCGGGAAGAGTTCCGTACCCCTCCGGATGTGGTACAGGTATTTTTCCCGGTGATTAAAGGCCGTCCAGGGATCCCGCTTTCCCAAGCCATATTTGTCGTTTCCCCCGATATAAACCGGGATAATACCCCGCCCCGAACGCAGGGCCAAACGGGATGCTCCTTTTTTTAGGATAATTTCTCCGGTCCGGGGGGTCCGGGTACCCTCGGGAAAAAAAATAATGTTGTTTCCCTGGTTAAGCGAATTGATACAGGCCGCCATCAGGTCTTCAAAGTCAAGAGAGTTGGGGATATAAAGCTGCCGGATAATCCCCCGAACAATGGTATGGGACAGGGCTCCCCGGACAATACAATCCGCGTTGGGAATAAGGGAGATAAGCATCACTACATCCAGAAGGGAGGGGTGGTTGGCGACAATGATTTTTGAATTAAGCCGCCTAAAAAACTCCCGATCCTCCACTTCCAGTTTTACGACTCCCAACAATTCCATGGCCTTCGTAAAAAAACGAAAGGACAGGAAAACAAAATACCGGGCATGGGCGCGGAATTTTTCCCGGGGGTGTACACAGAGCCGCAGCACCGGAAAGATCACCATCATGAGGAGGAGCGTACCCAAACCGAATATAAAAAAGGAAAACCATTTCATCGCCACCCGGTAGATGTAGAGAAACCAGTTGGAAACCGGGGGCATATCAGGGGGAGCCATAGGGTACCCCCCGCCTCAGCAGGGATCGTAGAAAATTTCCCGGGGATGTCCCATCCGCTACTTCCAGGGGAAGGGCGCCCTCCGAGTTTTGGGAGGAAAGAATGGCCCCCAGGGCAAGGGAACCGTTCTCCCGAGGGCAAAGGGCTCCGTATTCCTCCGGCGCCGGTTCATCGGCATAAACCAGGACCATACGTTCCACATCACCGGCTGCCACCGGGGCCGCCGCAGCCCGGAGGCCCGTGTTAAACCGTCCCTCACCGGGGTATATTGCGGAGTATCCGGCCCGCAGATTCAGGGCGATGGTGGCCAGGGCCACCGGGGTAGTGAACACCGACAGGGAAAAAACCGCGGGCCGTACCGTATATTCCTCTATCAGCCCTTGGTTGATCCGTAGCTGCTGGGTAATTTCGCCCCGGAATGAAAAAAACAGGATCCTGATGTCTTCCCCCACGGGCAGGAGATCGTGGAGTACCTGAATGGTCATCCGGCTTATCCGGCTTATCCGGCGGCGTAAAAGGGGATCGATGAACTCCAGGGCAGGGTTCCGCCCCGCACCGGGGCTCTCCTCTGAGCCGGGGATCTCCCGGTTGTCCGCCGCCCACGCCTGCCAAAGCTCCAAGCGGTCTAAACCGGGGGCCCAGGCAGTGAACCGGGAGACATAGAGGGGAGATACCGGGGTCATGGGATCTTCCGGTAACGGAGCAGGGAATAGTTATTGGAACCCAGATCATGCCGGGCGGATTGCAGCTTGAATCCCGCTCCTTCCACCGCCGGATTGAGCTCAGTAAAAGAGTACATTTTACTTGAACCATTCGCCATGCAGGTAAAATAGAGGGATATCGCCCGAAGGGAATAGGAGGATGCCTCGAAACGCTGCTTGTCCCGGAGGGGTTCCAGTACGTAAATATCCGTATCCGGCGACACGGCAGCCCGAATCTTCCCCATGATGAGGCCTATTTTCTCCGGGGAGAAACAATCCAAAAACTGGCTCATCCAGATCACATCGGCCCCCGGGGGAAAGATGGTTCCGGTATCCAGAATATTACCGGGGCAACAGGAGATCCGAGCCGCAAAACCGGCGGCGGCGGCGTTTTTTTGGGCCGCCGCAATTTGGCCCGGCAGGTCGATGATAGTAACTTCCACCGCCTGATCATAAGCGCAGCAGGCAATGGCCCATTTGGCGGTATTTCCTCCGATGTCAAAGAGGCGGCGGGGTTTGGTTTCAAATACCAGCGGGAGGGCTTCGGGAAAGGCGATATCCGAATAAAAATGATCAAAGTTGAACCAGCTTTCCCGGGTCCGGGGGGGGAGGGAAGCAAGGGCATCATAAATCGTGCCCCACTGTTCACCGAATACTGAAAGTCCCCGGGGTTTACCCTCCTGCACCGATTCCTTAAGCTTAAATGCCCCCTGGTAACATACATCATTTACAAAATTAAAATTGACGATGGTCATATCATCTTCCAGAAGGAACCAACCGATCTTCCCCAGGATAAACTTCTCCTCCCCCGGCGGCCCTCCGGCGGTATCGGCGCGGAGTTTAAGTACGCCCAGGGCCAGGGCCATTTCAACCAAAACCCCTGTACCGTATACGGGCAGGCCGCTGGCCTCCGCCGCTTCCTCCCGGGTCAAGCCGGTATCCCCGGCGTCGGATATTTTCCGTAAAATTCCCAATTCCCGCAGGGCGCGGACAGCCTGAAAAATTAAGGGGGCAAAACATATCTTTTGAGCCTCAAATTTCGCGTCCACCGCCCGAATGGTATCTGTTTTGTAGTTTTCTATGTCCACGGAGCCGCCTTATACTTATTAATACTATAGATTTGTCCATTTTTTTTGTCAATTCAAGGTAAAGAATTCTGCCAAGTCCTGGTAAAGGCCTTTAGTTTAAGGCAATTTTCCATGTTGAATTTTAAAACTGCCTCGCCTGGCAAAATAAATGCCTTTGCTGCGTCTCAGATTTGACATTGTTTCTTATTTTATATATATTGAGGCTGTCTTAAAGTCCGATAGCCCGGCAGGATCGTGATTTTGAAAGATCTTGCCCGAAAAGGCGGGAAAACTTGTTTGGACAGCTTTTTCAATGGGTATTTGCTGTTGTTTCGACAAAACAGGGGCAAATGTCCCGGACCGCAGGGCCGCGGATGTCCGGAAGATACCCAGCTTTCTGGATATCCCCAGGCAGCCATGGTATGAGCGGAAAAAGAGGCTGGTCAAAATAATTTTGCGGAGGAGTACCAATGAGTGATCTTAAGTTACAGATAAAAGAATTGATAATCAGCGCCCTGGAGCTTGAGGATATAAAGCCTGAAAACATCAATGATTCGGCGCCGATTTTTGGTGAAGGGTTGGGTTTGGATTCCATTGACGCCCTGGAACTGGGGGTGGCCCTGAAAAAGCGGTTTGGGGTAAAATTTTCCGCGGAAAACGCGGATAACAAAAAACATTTTGCATCGGTGGATGCGTTAGCCGCCTTTATAAGCGCGGAAACCACCAGGAGCCCGGTTTTATGAGTAAGGACGAACTTTTTGTTATCATAAAGGATATTCTGGTTCAAGAATTTTATCTTGAACCCGCCATAATCATCCCCGGGGCGTCTTTGACAACGGATCTTGATCTTGATTCCATTGACGCGGTGGATCTTATTGTCAAAATGAAAGAATATACCACCGATAAGATCGATCCGGCCCAGTTTAAAAACGTTAAAACCCTGCAGGATGTGGTGGATATTCTCTTCCCCCTGGTCAAGGCTCCATAATCATGTTTAAGGTCTCCAGAATATTTTTGTATATCCAGGCGGTACTGTATCCCCTGGTGATTTTTTGCGGTTTGGTTTTTTTTAAACTCCCCCCGCGGATCATCGCGCTTTTTGTGGGTTTCATCGCTCTGGGTTATTTTTTGGTTGTTTCGGTGAAAAAAAAAAGAGTGGTTCCCCGGGGCGGCTCTTACAGCCTGAATTCTTACAGCCCCTGGGCTGTTCCTTCCTGCTCCTCTGCCTTGGTATCCTTTGTTTTGTAACCAATTCCGCTCTTTTTTTAAAACTTTACCCGGTATTCATTAACGGAACCCTCTTAATTGCCTTTTCCCTTACCCTCAGGTTACCTCCGTCCATGATCTTCCGGTTTGCGGTTTTGTGGGATAAGACCATCCGGGGGTCCCTGGCGGAAAAGCGGGTGGAAGCTTATTGCCGGAAAGTAACGTTGGTCTGGTGTCTTTTTTTTATTATAAACGGAGGAATCGCGGCAGCGACCGTTTTTTTTGCCTCCGATGCCCTATGGTCTTTGTATAATGGCGGAATTTCCTATATATTTATCGGTATATTATTTGGGGGTGAATTGATGGTTCGCAAGAGGGTCGATAAAAAAATGCCCCGGGCTTTTCCCCTGTCACAGATGAGCCCCATTTCCCGTTCCGTTGATAGGATCCTGTGTTATGACGGGACCTTTACCGGGGGAATCTATAAAACCTGGGGAGATTTTCTGGAGGATACCGCCCGGCTGCGGCAGTTTATCGGTACTCAGGAGGCGGAAAAGTGGATTCTCCATTCTGAGGACTGCTGGTTTTTTCTGGTTGGGTTTGCCGCCCTGCTTCAATGCAAAAAACAGATCCTCCTAACGGCAAATATTTCGTCGGAGTATATCGCCGAGATCCGCCTGCCCGGAACAGCGGTTTTGACGGATCAGGACCTGGCCGATTCCTTTTCCCTTCCCGCTCTGTTAGCCTCCACCGGCGTTTTGATACCGCCGGCTTCCCCCCCAGCCATCAACCGGGATGAGACGGTGATCATGATGTATACCTCGGGGACCACCGGGAGGCCCAAGGCCGTTCAACAACGGCTGACGGAATTCGAAATTGACAACGCCTTTATCCTCTCAAAATGGGGGGAGGAATTTTTGAGCCGCAAGGTCTGTTCCACCGTCAGCCAGCACCATATTTACGGGCTTCTTTTTTCTATTCTGTTGCCCTTTACCGCCGGCGTACCCTTCCGCCGTTCCCGGATCAGGTACCCTGAGGAGCTGGAAACATTAACCGACGATTCGTATATGATCATTACGGTTCCCGCTTTTTTAAAACGCGCCGTGGAGATCGAGCCTGCGGGCCCGGAAGCGAAGAGGAGTTTCCGGCTCCGTTCTCCCTGGATCTTTACCTCCGGCGGCGTCCTGGACCCGGATACGGCGCGGAAAACCAGCGAGGTTCTGGGATTTTGGCCCCTGGAAGTATACGGCAGCACCGAAACCAGCGGTATCGCCTTTCGGCAGTCAAAGAACGGCCTTGCCTGGAACCCCTTTGATAACGCCCGTATAACCCTTAATGAATCGGGCTGCCTCGTGATCCGGTCCCCCTATATCAAAGATCCCGCGGGTTTTACCACCGGGGATTTAGCGGAGATCCTTTCCAACGGCTGTTTTCTCCTCCATGGGCGGGCCGATTCAATCGTCAAAATTGAGGAAAAACGGATCTCCCTGCCGGAGGTGGAAAACCGCCTTGTACAATCCGGCCTCGTGGCCGATGCCGCGGTGGTGGCCCTGGCGGATAAGCGGCAGTATCTGGCGGCGGTCCTGGTCTTAAACCCGGCGGGGATTGAAAAATTCCGTAACACCGAAAAATATCTCGTGAATCAATATTTTCGGGAGTATCTTTCACGGTTTTTTGAAAATGTCGTGATTCCCAAACGCTGGCGGTACATCGAGGCATTCCCCATGGATCCTCAGGGGAAAAAGAAAAGGGACGAAATCCAGGCGCTGTTCACACGGCCGGAACCGGCAGAGACCGTGGAACCGGCAGTTCCGGCGGCGGAGTTACCGTCCTTCCATGGTCTCTCCTGCCTGCGGGTACTGGAGCGGACCGGGACCTCGGTGACGCTGGAGTTTGTGTTTTCTTTGGAAGTTGATTATTTTGACGGTCACTTTCCGGAATTCAAGCTGCTCCCCGCAGTGGCTCAGCTTGAACTGGCCCTGCGGTTTGCCCGCCAATATTTTGCCACCGGTATAACCTTAGCCGGGGCAAAGCGGCTCAAATTTTCCGCCATGATCCGTCCCGGTTCCCGGGTTTTCCTGAGGTTGAGTCACGATCCCTTCAAAAAAACCTTGAATTTTACCTTTACCGGTCCCGGTGAGAAAATTTATTCCACAGGACTTTTATTATTATCCACGACCAATTCCCAGGAAACTGTTCCATGAGACAGGGTTATCTTATCCCGGTATACAACCATGGCAGAACAACGGGGCCCCTGGTGGAAAAATTGCTGAAACAACGGGACCTTCCGGTGATCCTGGTGGATGACGGCAGTGACGGGGAAACTAAGGCTTATATCGCGGATACGGCCGGGACCTTTCCCCGGGTGATGCTGGTAACCCTGGATAAAAACAGGGGCAAGGGGGCGGCCTTGTGCGCGGGTATAGACCGGGCCCGGGAATTGGGACTTACCCATCTTTTGCAGATCGACGCCGATGGACAGCATGATCCGGAGCAGGCGGCCTTTTTTCTGGAAGAATCCGCGAAACATCCGGATGCGGCGATCTGCGGTTTTCCCGTATTTGACGGAACCGCCCCCTTAAGCCGTGTCAAAGGCCGGAATATTGCCAATGTCTGGACCCGGATAACGGCCCTTTCCGGGAACATTCCCGATGCCATGTGCGGGTTCCGGGTGTATCCGGTGGAACCCCTTTGGCGGCTTATCCACCGGTACCGCCTTGATCCCCGGATGGGGGTGGATATTGAAATCCTTGTCCGCCTGGTCTGGCTGGGGATTCCTCTTTTTTTCCATCCCGTCCGGGTGGTGTACCCCCCGGACGGGATTTCCCATTTTCGTCTGGTTCGGGATAATATCCGCATCAGCCTGGTTTTTTTCAGGCTTTTTTGGGGCATGCTTCTCCGTCTGCCGGTAACGATCTACCGCCGGTTCCAAGTCCCCGGGAGGAGCCCGTGAAGGCTTCGATATTTGCGGTAAAATCCGCCGGAGCATCCGCGGATCCGCCCCGGCATTGGTCGGAACATAAGGAACAGGCCGTGGGTTATTGGCAGGTACGATTCCTCCTCTGTCTTTTCAGGCTGCTGCCGGTTCATGTTTTACGGTTCCTCGCTTTTCCGGTGGGTTTTTTTTATTATGTTTTCTCCAAAAAAGGCAGGGATGAGTCCCGCCGGTATCTTAAAAAAGCCGCGGCGGTCAAAACGAAGGATAAAAGAACGCCCCGGAGCTCCCTGCGGCATATTCTCGCCTTTTCGATTACCCTGGTGGAAAAGGTTGAATCCTGGGGGGGAAAATTTTTTTTGGATCAGGTCCATTTCCGTGAGGATGATATCAGGGATCTGAAAAACCGGCTTGAAAGAGGGGAGGGGGCGTTCCTCATCTGTTCCCATCTGGGGAACGCCGAACTCCTGCGGGCTCTGGCGGGTTTTAACCGTACCGGTGTCTCCCGGGAGATCCCCGTAACTTCGGTGGTTGAAGGTTCCGTAACCGCCTATTTCAACCGGATGTTACGGGATCTGAATCCTCAATCGGTACTGCGTACCATTGACGCGCAAGACTTTGGCCCGGATACGGCGGTTTTGCTCCAGGACCGGCTGGCCGAGGGGGAGCTTGTGGTGATCGCCGGGGACCGGACTTCAATTAACACCCGGAACAAATATTTTCTTTTTCCCTTTTTGGGGGAAGACGCGCCCTTTGCCTATGGTCCGTTTTTTCTCGCCGCTCTGTTGAAGGTTCCCGTTTATTTTGTGTTTGCCCTGCGGAGAAAGGACCTGTCCCTGAAATCGGAATACGATATGATGGTCCGTAAAAGCAGCGTCTCCTTCGACTGTTCCCGAAAAGAACGGGGGGATAGGATTCGGGAGCTTGCCCGGAGTTTCGCGGCATCCCTGGAGGAGTACTGTAAACAGTACCCGTATCAATGGTATAATTTTTATGATTTTTGGGCGAAACCGGAGGGCAATACCGGTGTTTGATAGGGTTATTCGGGGTCTCGGTTTCCGAATAGATTTCATTGAAAACGCCGCAACAAGGGCAGGCGGGGAAGCCGGCTGCTTTTCCGCCTGTCCCTGATCCCCTCCGAATAAATTTTTTGAGGTGTGTCCTATGAACCCCCGAAATCTGACCGCCGAAGTGGAATGTACCATAGAATTTTATGATGTGGACCCCATGGATGTAGTCTGGCATGGTAATTATGTGAAGTATTTTGAAAAGGCCCGCTGTGCCCTGTTGAATAGGATTGGCTACGGCTACCGGGAAATGAAGGCTTCGGGGTATGTTTTCCCGGTGACTGATATTTCCCTCAAATTTATAAGACCCCTTCATTTTGGCGACCGGGTACGGATCAAAGCGATCCTGGATGAATATGAAAACCGCCTTAGAATAAAATATGAACTTTCCCTCCCTGAAACCGGGGAAATCACTACCAAGGGAGTAAGTACCCAAATGGCCTACCATGTCGCCGCCCAGGATTCCTGTTTTGTGTGCCCCCGGATTTTTACCGATAAAGTAGAAACCCTGTTGGCCCAGCTTGACCCGGAGGGTTCCCCATGATCTGCCGCTTCTTCGGTCCCCTTCGATCTTTCCTATTCAGTCTGTTTCTCTTTATCGGTTTCTCCGGTATTCCCCTTGCCGCCCAGGAGTTTTCCGAAGAGGTGTTCCGGCATCCCCTTTCCCCGGCGGCCCTGCCCCGGTACCGGGAGATAAATACGATTCTTTCGGCCCATCCCCTGGTTAAGGGGGATTTTGTCCAAAAAAAGACCTTGAGCCGGCTTAAACGTTCCCTGGAATCGGGAGGGGCCTTTATTATTGATGCGGAACGGGGTATGGTCTGGGAAACCCTCAGGCCCTTTCCCTCCACCATGGCGGTGGGTCGGGATTACCTTATCCAGTGGAGTCCCGGGGGAAGGAAAACAAAACTCGATGCCCGGGGAAACGAAACATTTTTGCAGCTAGCCGAAACCATAAGCGCTGTTTTTTCCGGGAATACGGAAAAACTGCTGGATAAGTTTGATAATTATTTTGTTGAAGCGGACGGAAGCTGGACGGTGGGGCTGGTCCCCGGGGAAAAGAACCTCCGCTCCTTTGCCCGGCGGATCATCCTGCGGGGGGATTCGGTTATCCGGCAAATCACCCTCTACGAACAAAACGGAGATACCATTTATTATGAGTTATCCGGTCATGTTTTTCCCGGAGCCTTAGACCCCCGTGAAATTGCCCTCTTTTCCCTCTAAGGGGGAATACTCCTTTTTCTCCGGAGTTTGGCTGTTACTCCACGCGGGGATTGCCGTTGCCCTCGCTTTATCCCTTTTTTCAGGGAGTCCGGTGAGGATCAATACGAACCTTTTTGATATCCTTCCCGGTTCCGCCTCCCTAAAGTCCGTAGCCGCCGCGGATAAAGCCCTGGGGGCCAGGACCGGCCGGGGAGTCTACATCCTCGTGGGGAGCGGGGATTTTGGAGAGGCCAAGGAGGCCGCCCGTCGTTTGTATCAGGACCTGGCGGATTCCCCGGTTTTTGAAAGTATTGCCTTCTATGTGGATGATACCCTTTTGACGCAGTTTTTAGGTTACCTCGACAAGTACCGCTATGTTCTCCTGGACCGGGAAACCCGGGAACTACTGGAAAGCGGCCGGGCTCAAACCGTCGCCGACGAAGCCCTGTCCACGGCTTTTGGGACCTTTACCTTGACGGGCCTTGACACTATTGATCGGGACCCCTTTCTCTTGGCCGATCGGGGGATGAAAAAGTTCCTCGCTTCGGCCCTGCTTTCAGGCGGCGGCCTTTCCCTCCGGGATGAGGTGCTTGCCGCCCGGTCGGGGGATACCTGGTACGTGTTGATCCGGGGCAGCCTTTCCGTTAAAGGGGTTTCCCTGACCAATGCGCAAAGCGGGGTGGAGCAAATATACGCCGCCGCCGCCGTGATCCGGCGGCAGAACCCCGCCGTGGAATTCGTTTATTCCGGGGTACCCTTCCACAGTTACGCCAGTTCCTCCGGGGCGCAGCGGGAGATATCCCTGATCAGTACTGTTACTTCCCTTATTATCCTTATTTTGTTTGTGGCTGTTTTCCGCTCTTTCCTGCCCATAGCCGTAACCCTGTCGTCCATCGGCGTTTCAATCTTGGCAGCCATGGGCGCGGTTTTACTTTTCTTTCGGGAGATCCACGTATTGACCTTCGTATTTGGCACCACCCTTATTGGTATGGGGGTGGATTATTCGGTCCATTATTTTATCCACCGGAAGGGGAATCCCGCCCTGGAAACGGGTTCTTTAATCCGTTCCCATATCAGGCGGAGTATCGCCATGAGTTTGGTTTCTTCGGAAATCTGTTTTACCCTGCTCCTTTTCGCTCCCTTTGTCATTCTTCGGCAGTTTGCGGTATTTTCGATAACCGGTTTGTTCAGTTCATTTTTATCGGTTTTTTGTCTGTACCCAATACTAAAAAACCCTCCCCCGGAAAAGCGCTTTATCTTCCGGTTTTTGAGGCCCCCCGGTATAATGGGGTTCCCCCTGCCCAAGGTACTGCTGCTTGCGGGAATAAGCCTTGCGGCGCTTGCCATGTTTTTTATCAATCGGGATAAGCTGCGGGTAGAAAACAACATCGGCGGATTATACACCATGCCTGATTATTTGGCGGAATCCGAAAAAACCGCCGCTTCGGTTTTAAACTACGGCTCGGCCCCCTGGTACTTTATCGTTTCCGGGGAAAGCCCCGAGGAAGTGCTGGAGCATGAAGAGACCCTTGCCGCCGCCCTTGCCGTGGAAATCGCCGGAGGGAATCTTTCTTCTTATATATCCACCTCCCTCTTTATTCCTTCGGTCAGGACCCAACAGCAAAACTACGCCGCGGCGGCGGCTTTACTCCCCTGGGCGGAACGTCAGTTTGAGTATCTGGGTTTTCCCCCGGAGACGATTATTGGTTTCCGGGAGGAATTTGATAGGGCCCGGGATCAATTTGTTTTTCCCGAAGGGGATCTTCTGCCGTATCTTGCGGACATTATCGCCAATTTGTGGATAGGCCCGGTGAATGGACAGTATTATTCCTGCGTCTTGCCCCGGCATATAAAAAACGAGGAGCCCTTTAGGGCAATCGCGGCGGAACTGGATTTTGTTTTTTTTATAAACAAGGTCGAGGATATCAGCCGGGAACTTGATTCTCTCACCCGGACAATGCTCTTGCTTTTCGCTATGGCTTTTTTTGTTGTCGCCCTGGTGATCCGGTTTTTTTATTCTCTCCGGGATACGGCGCGGATCTGCGCTGCCGCGATCCTGGCGGCCCTCATCACCATAAGTTTCCTTGCCATGGTGGATATTCCCCTGAGCTTTTTTTCCGTGACCGGCTTAATCTTGGTATTCGGCTTAGGCCTGGATTATATGTTTTATATGAGGGAAGATCGTACTTCCCCCGGCCGGTCCCTGACAGCCTTGGCGGTATTCCTCTCCTTTATCACCACCGCCCTCTCCTTCGGCGCCCTCAGCCTCAGTTCTTTTACGCCGGTTCATATCTTTGGGTTGACGGTTTTTATCGGTCTTTCCGCGGCCTTTATTTTGGCGATACTTTTGAGCGGCAATTTTTCCCGGGAAAACCACCGTACCTCAGGTTCGGCGGATGGGCCGGGTTCGTCCTGTTCCCGGCATACCGCCAGAGAGTAAGCGCCCCTTGCCGGATCCCTGGTTTCGTATAAAAAAAATTCCAGGTTCCGGTCGTTCCCGGAATCTCCTGAGAAAAAATATTCTCCCTCCGGTTCCCCGTGGTCCCGGAACACTTCCGATGGAATTTTCCCTCCGGTCTGACCGTCAAAGCTGAAAACCGGACAACGGCGGAGGTCAAAAACAGAAAGTCCCCGGATTTTGAGGTATGCTTCTTTTAATGTCCAGAGCAGGTAAAAAGAGCGGAGTCCTTCGGTCCCGGTTCTGGCCGCGGTAAGGAATTCCCGCTCCGGGGGATGAAAAAAATGGGCCGCTATTTCACGGTATGTCTTTTTAGGCTGCTGGTACTGAATGTCGCAGCCGGTACGGAACCGCCGGTTAGGGGAACTGAGGTAGGAAACCGCCGCCATCCTTTTTGAGTGGCTTATGTTAAAATCCGCGTGATGATCGGCAAAATAGGGCCTGCCCCCGGTTTCGGTCAAAATAAGCGGCTCCCCTTTGCCTCCGGCAGCCTTCTCAAACCCAAGACCCAGGGCCCTGCTATTTTCTGCCCGCCGGTCGAGTTTCCGGAGGATCCGGAGGCTTTTCTGCCCTATATACTCCGGATCTTGGTTTGACACATAGGATAATCCCAGATAAAATATAACCATAATTTTTCAGTATAAGCCTGTTTCAAAACTCGGTTGGTTTTGAAACAGGCTTTAGAAAAAGCGGTGGGAGCCAAGATTAAACCCGCCTGCTTTTCCGTTATATTTACGGCTGCTTGACAAACAAAGCTTGTCTTTCAAAATCACGGTTCCGCCGGACCATAGAATTTGAAAACAGCTTCATATACCATGGTTGGGGTAGTATTGCGGTATGCGCATCGGTTTCCTTTTTTTGATCTTTTTATTGGTTTCTTGTGTTACTAAGCCGCCGGAATCTCCCTACGCGCCGGTGTATCTCACCAAACAGGCCCGGTACATTCTGCTTTCCCCCGGGGACATTGAGGCCCCCATGGACCTGGGACAGCATATTACCGGAACTTACGGGGAACGGGAATTCATCCTGGATGCATGGACGGAAGCGGACGAAAACCGGGTAACCATGGCTTTTTTTAATACCCTTGGGGTCGGTATGGGGGATCTCTCCTTTGATGAAGGAAGGCTTTTTTTTTCATCGGCCTTCCTGCCCCCCCAGATCAGCGCCGAATATATTTTGGCGGATTTTCAGTTTTGTTTTTACCGGGCCGAGGCGGTTGCGGAGGCCCTGGAACGGGCGGGACTGACTTTTAAGGTGGAAAAGGCCGAGGGCGCGGCCCTTGAAGTCCGGACCATATTTGAGGGGAATACCCTTATCATCAAGATAGAAAAGGGGATCTCCTCGGTGGTCTATACCAATTATTTCCGCCGCTACGCCTATACCCTGGAAGGATCGTGGTGATGCCCAAACAGACGCCGGTGTATCTTTCCGCCCCGGGGCTGCTCTGCTGCGCCGGGGACAGGAGGGAAAGGTTCTTTGACGCCGCCCAACGGGGAGACCGGAGCGGGATTGTCCCCTTTTCCCTTCCCGGCGCTCCCCAAAATTCCTCCGGGCGGCGATCCTTTCCGGCGGGGCGTATCCCCGAGGAATTTTTTCCCCCCGCGGGAAACGCCGGTATCCGGGAGGGGTCCCGGATCTTCCGTATCGCCGGCGCCGCCCTGGAGCAGATCCGTCCCGAGGTGGAACAGGCCGCCGCCGTCTATGGTCCGGATCGGGTGGGGGTTTGTATCGGCTCCTGTGATAACGGTTCAGAGTTATCCCTGGAGGCCCACCGGGCCTATTTTAGCACCGGTTGTTTCCCGGAAAACTATGAACTTCGTTATCAGGGGGCGGCTTACCCCGCGGAGTATATTGCCCGCCGCTTTGGCCTGACCGGTCCTGTTTTGACGGTTTCCACCGCCTGCGCTTCCGGCGCGGGGGCGGTCAGCCAGGGGGCCGTACTTATCCGGGGAGGTTTTTGTGACGCGGTCATAGCCGGGGGAGTGGACATTGTTTCCCAAACCGTGCTGCTCGGCTTTGATTCCTTGGAGACGGTGTCGGATGCTCCCTGTAATCCCTTTAGTAAAAACCGGAAAGGGATTACCCTGGGGGAGGGGGCCGCTTTTTTTGTACTCTCCCGGGAGTCCCTGGGCATTCCCATCACCCTCTTGGGGGCCGGCGAAAGCGCCGATGCCTTTCACATAACCGCTCCCCGGCCGGACGGAGAGGGAGCAATCCGGGCCATGAAGGAAGCTCTGGCCGCCGCCGGTATCGGACCTAGGGATGTGGGGTACATCAATCTTCACGGAACCGGAACACCCCTCAATGACGCCATGGAGGCCCTGGCGGTGGCGGCGGTTTTTCCCGGCGCCGCAAGCCCCCCGGTAAGCTCTACCAAGTCCATTACCGGGCATACCCTCGGCGCGGCGGGGGCGCTGGAGCTGGCCCTTTGCTGGCTGGCCCTGTCTTATGCCGCGGAAACCTCTGCCGGGGACCTGTTGTTACCGGTTCATGTTTGGGACGGGGTATACGATGACGACCTGCCCCGTCTGCGGTTTGCCGGCAGGGATACTACCCTGCGGGGTTTGAGGATCTGTATGAGTAATTCCTTTGCCTTTGGAGGATGTAACATCAGTTTAATAATCGGAAGGGAGGATTAAGGAATGTTCCAGGATAAGGATATAACCGGAATTATCGAAGGGGAAGAGCTTTGTTCCCTGCTTCCCCACCGGGGGAAAATGTTTTTATTAAGCCGGATCAGTACGTATAATAAAAAGAAAAATACTCTGTCCGCCGAATATGACATTGGTCCGGGCTGCCTCTTTTACGATCCGGAATTCGGGGGAGTCCCCTCCTGGGTCGGCATTGAGTGTATGGCCCAGAGTATTTCCGCCCTGTCCGGAATCATCAACCGGGACGAGGGCAAAAAACCACCCCCGGGTTTTATTCTGAGTATTTCTAATTTGGAACTGGCCGTTCCTTTTTTATCTTCCGGTACTGTCCTGCGGACTTATGTCCGGGAAGATTACCGGCTGGATGCGGTCTTTTCCTATAATTGCGAAATGTCCGGGCAGGACCTTTCGGGCTCTTATCCCGTAGGGAGGGCGAACATCATGGTGATGGAAGCGGGTGATCTTTCCCGCTGGGAAAGTTTATAATATGGCTGTTATGGAAAATGAAAAGTCCGTATTGATCACCGGCGCGGGCCGGGGCATAGGACGGGCAATCGCCCTGGCGGTTTCCGGCGCGGGGTATCGGGTGATAGCCCATTATCACCAAAGCGAAGGGGCGGCGGAAACCCTGGCTCGGGAAATCCGTTCCCGGGGTGGAAAGGTAACCTTATTGTCCTTTGATATTGCCCGCCGGGAGGAATGCCGGGAAAAACTTGAGGCGTATATCGAAACCGAAGGCGTACCTTGGGGGATTATCTGTAACGCGGGGATCCATGCGGATAATGTCTTCCCCGCCATGATTGAGGAGGAATGGGATCAGGTGATCCATACCAACCTGGACAGTTTTTTTAATGTCCTCCATCCCCTGATCATGCCCCTGTGCAGGAAAAAACAGGGACGTATCATCACCATGGCGTCGGTGTCGGGGATCACCGGGAACCGGGGGCAGGTTAATTACAGCGCCTCCAAAGCGGGCATTATCGGCGCCTCCAAGGCCCTGGCGGTGGAACTGGCGAGCCGGTCCATTACGGTAAATTGTATCGCCCCGGGGATCATCGAAACCGACATGATCCGGGGCGCGCCCCTGGATAAGATCCTTCCCGTTATTCCCCTGGGGCGTATAGGCCGGCCCGAAGAAGTGGCGGCCTTGGCGGTATTTCTCCTCTCGGAATCCGCAGCCTATATCACCCGGCAGGTCATTTCCGTAGACGGCGGGCTTGTGTAAGTATGGTAAAGAGGAAGGTATGAAAAAACGGGTGGTTATTACCGGGGGCGGCGTGGTCAGCGCCCTGGGTTCGGAATGGCAGACTATTTTGGCAAAACTAAAGGCAAGGAAAAACTGTGTCCGCCGGATGGACGAATGGGATAAATATCAACAGATGAATACCCGCCTCGCGGCGCCGGTGGATTTTGAGATCCCCGATTATCCCCGGAAGAAAATCCGGAGCATGGGCAGGGTAGCCCTGCTTTCCCTCGCCGCCACCGAAAAGGCCCTGGCCATGGCGTCCCTCACCGATTCCCCGGAACTGGCCCGGGGCCGCTGCGGAGTGGCCTATGGTTCTTCCATGGGGAACATTGATTCTCTGCTTGGCTTTTACAGTATGCTCATCCTCAACAATGTAAAGGAGATGACCGCCACCACCTACATCAAATCCATGCCCCATACCTGCGCGGCGAACATCGAAGTTTTTTACGGGTTAACGGGCCGGATTATTACTACCAATACCGCCTGTACCTCCGGCAGTATGTCCCTGGGGTACGCCTATGAAACCATACAAAACGGCGTCCAGGACCTGATGATCGCCGGGGGGGCGGATGAACTGAGCGCCGCGGACGCCGCGATTTTCGATACCCTTTTCGCTGCCTCCGTAAAAAACGATACCCCCGGCCTGACTCCGGCGGCCTATGATGCCAAACGGGACGGCCTGGTTATTGGAGAAGGGGCGGGGACTATGATCCTGGAAGAGTATGACCACGCCATAAACCGGGGGGCGCGGATATACGCCGAACTGGTGGGGTTTGGCACCAATACCGACGGAACCCACATTACCAAGCCCAACCGGGCCACTATGGGGGGCGCTATGACCCTGGCCCTCAAGGATGCCGGCCTTTGCCCCGCCGACATCGTTTATGTGAATACCCACGGTACCGGTACTACCGCCGGGGATATCGCCGAAACCTGGGCGACCTTTGACGTGTTCCGCCGCCCGGTTCCCGTAAGCACCCTGAAAAATTACATCGGCCATACGTTGGGAGCCTGCGGGGCGATTGAAGCCTGGGTTTCCGTCAATATGATGAACGAAGGCTGGTTCCTTCCCAACATCAATGTAACGGAAATCGATCCCCAATGCGCGCCCCTGGACTATATCCTCGGGGAGGGCCGGGAACTGGAGGCCGAATATATCATGTCCAATAACTTTGCCTTTGGCGGTATTAATACGTCCCTGATTTTTAAAAAAATACGATAAGGGACCCAACCGGGCTAATGCCTACTGGGGCAAAAGAAATTACCGCCACGCCCGGGCGGATTATGAGCAGGCGTTACGGATCAACCCCAATGACGCCGCAGCGTGGAAAGAACTTGAGCAGCTGCGGCAGATGGGGTATTAGGCGCGGGCCCTCATAACTGACATTGAATATGATAAAGAAGGAATGTATGGCAAAAAAACTGCAACAGCCGCCCGCATACAAAGCGGTAATTGGGTGGGTGAAAAAGAATAGGGGCTATACGGTTAAAACCTGCCGGATAGCGGACATCAAGGAACAAATGGGTTATCCGATGAAAAATGATACCTGAATTGTGGGTCAAGTTTAGCGCTCTGCGGCGGGGAGGTTCATTGACCCCATCTGAACAGGCAGCAGAAAACAACCCGCCCCCAAAGGGCTGCCCGCAATACCGGGCAGCCCTTTTTTTGCCGTGTCAACTTCCGCATCCAGTTCCAGCGGTCCATCTTGCCCCCCGCAACGCCGTCATCCCGGCCATCGCTGGGCGGCGCTCACTTGGGCGGTCAAAACATCGTCGAACCTGCGGTTCCCATACCGCCGAAACGTTACGGGAACACCCCCCGGATCTTCTTTGCCTTGGCCAGCTTGGAAATAGCCAGCATATAGGCGGCGATGCGGAAGGAAACCTGGTGTTCCTTTACGATGTCCAGGACCTGACCGAAACTGCGGATCAATATCTTTTTCAAGGTGTCGTTGATCTGGTCTTCTTCCCAGGTGAGTTCCTGGATGTTCTGTACCCACTCAAAATAGGATACGATTACGCCGCCGGCGTTGGAGAGGATGTCCGGCAGGATGATCACCCCTTTTTTGTTCAGAATGGCGTCCGCCCCCACAGAGGTAGGCCCGTTGGCTCCTTCCACGATGTATTTGGCCTTCACCGAATTGGCGATGGCCTCGGTGATTTGGTTTTGCAGGGCGCAGGGGATCAATACATCACAGTCACAGGTCAAAAGTTCCGTGTTGGAGATTTTTTTTGTCCCGGCGGCGCTATACCCTTCCAGAGATTCTTTGTGGGCCGCCATATAAGCCTGAATGCCGGGTATGTCCAGACCATCGGTATGGTAAACGCCGCCGGATACATCGCTGACCCCAATGATCTTATAACCCCGTTCATGGAGCAGTCTTGCCGTGACTCCCCCCACGTTCCCCATACCCTGTACCGCGACCCGGGTGCCTTTTTCGGGTATATTGAGGTGTTTCAGAAGTTCCCCGGTTACGATACTCACCCCCCGGCCCGTGGCTTCGGCCCGTCCCAGGGAGCCGCCTATGTCGATAGACTTACCGGTAACCACGCCGGGGACGGCGTACCCGTGCAGCATGCTATAGGTATCCATGATCCAGCCCATGATCTCCGCGTTGGTATTCACATCCGGCGCGGGGATGTCCTTTTCCGGGCCGATGATCGGCAGTATGGACGTGGTAAAACGGCGGGTCAGACGTTCCAGTTCTCCCCGGGACAGCTTTTTGGGGTCCACCTTAACCGCGCCTTTAGCCCCGCCGTAGGGCAGGTTTACCACCGCGCATTTAAAGGTCATCCACGCCGCCAGGGCCTTTACTTCGTCGATATCCACTTCCTCGTGGTAACGGATACCTCCCTTACAGGGCCCCCGGCTGCTCGAATGCTGCACCCGGTAACCTTCAAAAACCGTGATGTCGCCGTTGTCCATTTTAACCGGAATAGAAACTTTTAATTCCCGTTCGGGATATTTTATAGCTTCATAATCATTCCGGTTTAAACCGAGTTTTTGAGCAGCCAGTTCCAGGACCTGGAGCATGTTGTCGTAGGGATTGTAATTGTTTGCCATATAATATTCTCCTTAATATATATGAGGTTGTTTCAGAATCCTATGGTCCCGGCGGGACCATGATTTCAAAACAGTACCTTTAGATTTAAAGGGGGAGGCGGGTTTTAGGCCGCTTTCCCCCAAGCCGGTTTCAAGCCAACCGAAGTTTGAAACCGCTTTATATGATTAAAGCCTGTCAATAATGCAGACGCTATTGACCGCTTCCATAAACCCCGCATTTACACCGCCATGGATGAGAAAAAACAAGGATCGTCCCCAGGCGCTGATTTTTGAGACAGACACGAACTAAGTTTTTTACGCCCGATACGAAAATTTGTTCTCTGATCATCCGGCCAGTTCTTCGGCCGCCCGGTAAATAGCGGCATATACCTCATTGATACACTCGTCGTCAAGAGCGGAAAAAGCGACCCGTAAAGTACGTTCATCTATCGCAATAGTTCCCACACCGTAACCGTGGAGCAATTTTTGCCGTAAAGATTCCGCATCAATATTTTTACATTTGAAACTCATGAAGTAACCGGAATTAAAGGGCATAGGTTGTAACAGTGGATGATTTTTTTTTGCGTCCACCAGGGCCCGTACCTTTTTATAACGGGCTTCTATGATATCGCGGTAGGCGTTTTTTTCTTTTTGCAGCGCATCCCTGTCTGAGGAGTACATTTTTTGCAGCAAATTTTGAACCACCGTGGAGGAACAGGAGATGGTGGAACGGATAACGGCCATGGTTTTTTTTATAAGGGCGTCGTAATGGGCGCCGGATAGGTTTTTACCCGCAAAGGTAATAAAACCACAGCGCATGCCCCAGGCAAAATCTTCTTTTGTGGCGCCGTCGACTTTTGCGGCCAGTACGTTTTCATGGATATCGGCGAGATAGGCAAACAGGGACTGGGCCTCTATGTTCTCCTCGAAACGCAGGCCAAAGTAGGCGTCATCACAAATTACCAAAACCTTGGCGCCTTTTTCCGCGGTATCCCCTATGATCCTGCAAATTTCTTTGGCTTCCCCCACGGTAGGGGAATATCCGGTGGGATTATGGGGAAAATTCAAGATGATACGGACAAAACCTGTTTTTTGCGCTTCCCCGGATAACGCGGTCCTAAGGGCGGACAGATCTATGCCGCCTTCGTCAAACATATCCACCAGCCGCAGATGAGCGTTGCGCCTTGCCTCCGCCACCAGTCCATAATTATCCCAGGAGGGATTTGCCGCCATAAGGGTCTGGCCTTCATCTAAAAACAGATCGCAAAGGACGCTTACCCCCGCCGTTAATCCGGTGGTTACCACCGGCAAAGAAAAAGCGGAATTCCCCAGGGCAGGATTTTTGCGCCGGATTTCAGCGGCCCAAATATCCCGCAAGACGGAGATTCCCGCCGTGGGCGCATAAGAAACAATTTCACCGGCGCTCATTCCGGGCAGTTGTTTCCCCAACGCCGACAGCATAAGGGGCGTTTTTTGTTTGACCGCGATACCCAGGGTACCATCCGCTAAACTGCTGAACTGTTTTGCCTCGGCGCCCTGGGCGATTATCCCTTTCGGGAAATAAAGCCGTCTTCCCATAACGGAAAGCAGGGTTCCGGGAGTGGTGTCCCGCAGAGCCCTGTTTAATTCCTGGGCTAATTCATGTTCCATATTTTTTACTCCTGTGGCTGTTTCAACTTCATGGTCCGGCAGGGCCATGAAGTTGAAAGACAAGCTTTGCTTGTTAAACAGCCTTAAATTCTCTTTCTATCCTCCGGCAGGGGAGATGCTCCCCACTCGAAACGATAGACCGCCGGGGAAGGCCGGCCTGCCCCGGTGCCCCTGCCGGATAAAATCCATAAGCAAACGGCTGGTTTTGCGCCGGCGCCACAACCGCCGGGACTGGGGGCCTACTCCCACTTTTTCAGATCCAGCTCCTTCATTTTTCTGGCTACGACGGTGGTACAGGCCAGGTCGCCGGTAACATTCAGGGCGGTGCGGCCCATATCAAGCAAGGCGTCGATACCGAGGATCATCGCGTAGGCGCCGGCTACGATACTGCCGGCGGTAACGGGAAGTCCCACCGAGTCGAGGACGAGGAGCAGCATAATGGCTCCCGCCCCGGGAACACCGGCGGTACCGATACTGGCCAGGGTGGCGGTAACCACGATGGTGCCCATCTGGGAAACGGAAAAACCGTGACCCCAGACCGAGAGGGCGATAAAGGTCGCGCAGATCCCCTGGTAGATGGCCGTACCGTCCATATTAATCGTGGCGCCCAGGGGAAGGGAGAAGGAATAGATATCCTTGGGGACCCCGAGATTCTCCGCCGCCTCCATGGTTATCGGCAGGGTACCATTGGAACTGCGGGTAACAAAGGCCGTGATAAAGGGGGACTTGGCGTCCCGGAAATATCGTTTTATGGATAGTTTGGCGTAAAATTTTACCATACTGCCGTATACGATGATGACGTGCAGCGCATAACCGATAAAACAGGCCGCGGTTACAATACCGAGGCTGCCCACCACTTTGGGACCGTTGGTAGCAAAAACCACGGCAACGAGGGAAAAGACGCCGATGGGAGCGTACTGCATAATACCCTTGATGATCAACATCATCACCTCGGCGATACCGTCAAAGAAATTATACAAAATTGAGGCGACTTTCTGCTTGCGCTCGTCTTTGGAGATACGAAGGTAAGAGATGGCAATGCCGATGATCAACGCCGCAAAGATTACGGCCAGTACCGTCTCGTTGACGAGGGCCTGCATAATACTAGTGGGAACGATGGCCAGCAGGGTCGCCGCCAGACTGGGGGCCGCGGCATCCCTGGCCGCGGCATCCGCCACATTGGCAAGCTCGGCGGATGGATGGAACAAAGCCCCCATGGCCAGGCCGATGATCACGGCTACCGCCGATGTCACCATATAAAAGATAATGACCCGGATACCCACCTTGCCAAGGTTAGCCGGGCTGACTGACGAGGCGCCGACGATCAAGGTGGACACAATGATCGGCATCATAATCATCTTGAGCAGCCGCACAAAAAGATCCCCCAGGGGCTGTATCCACAGGATCTTTTCCTTTAATATCAGTCCCAGGATAATACCCAGCACCAATCCAATCAAAATCCGGTACAATAGGTTAAAGTCAAAATACCAGCTGTACCATTTTTTCGCCGAACTTTTTCCATCCATAAATCCACCTCCAATAAAAATAATAATGTTGTTCGGAAACCTCGGCCGAACAAATTCCACTAACAATATGGGGCTGTTTCAAAATCCGATAATCCGGACAGGCTATGATTTTGAAACCAGCTCATCTGAAAAATTAAGGAAGGGCTTCAAAATTACCAAATTAGAACCATTCCTTATCCGGGAGAAACCGCGTCAATTAAAAAGCAAATTTCTCCAAAAAAGCAGCCGCAAAGCCAATTAGAATTTGAAGCTAAATTTATTATAAAAGTAAAAATTGCTGCTGTCAAATAAACCAAAATTCTACAAACGCCCCTGAAAAAAATCCTGGGTATGAATAAGATATAGGGTGTTTTATTCGCAGAGGGGTCTAATACCCCGCCGCTCCGCGGAGGGGAGGTTCATTCGGACAGTCTGACCCTTTCGACTTTCGAACAAAGAGGCTTTTTCAAATGATAATCTGGGGCTCAACCGCTAGCGGATAGGAAAGTCAAAATAAGTATCGGGATAGGGTTCCTGGGCGAGATTATAATGCCACCACTCATAGGGATACCGCACAAAACCGGATTTTTCCATGGCTTCCCGTAAAATAGTACGGTTTTGTTCCTGTTGGGGGTTTAAACCTTGGGCTAATGCGTGGGAACGGGGATCCATAAAATCAAAGATCGTCCCCATGTCTAATTCCTGATGGGTCTGTTTATCAACCAGGGTGAGATCCACCGCGGTACCCCGGGTATGGGCAGACTTTTCCGCCACATAGCCAAGCTCAAAGACCCGCTCTTTATCAATAGAGGGGTAGTGTATAGGCTTTCGGCGTATATCCTGGGGATCCGCACCCCAGCGCATAAAGTGATTTACCGCCCGTTGGGGACGATAGGCGTCAAAAAATTTAACCAAAAATCCCCGGTTTCGCAGAATATCCGCGGCTTTTACCGCGCCCCGGGCAGCTTCAACGGTCATAATCACCAGGGGACGATCATAACCATCTATCCGGCAACCCACAAAATTATCCGTCCCCCAATACTTTTGATCAACAATACAATCCTCGATTAAATCGTCAATATAAACAAATCCCTGGGGAAGCCCCGCTTTTGGGATGCCGCTGGTACTGATATTCATTTTCGCCCCCTGAATTTACGGACGGCAAAGAGACCGCCCGTAAATTAGCTGATATGATCGCGCCCTCGGGGCTTATGGAACAAAGGTGCTGAACCACCGGGAAATAATGAGACCCAGGGGGGTACCGATGATGTATCCCCAGAGGCCGACCAGGATGGCCGAAACCACCAGCATATCGTAACCCTTGGCTACCGCCATGGCCGCCGCGGTGGAGGGTCCCCCGATATTGGCGTTGGAGGCGATGGTTAATTCCTCAATATTCTGCTTGAATAATTTTCCGATGAGGAGGGTCCAGACGATGTTAATAAAGGCAATCAGGCCGCAGAAAACAAAGAGCAGCGGCGCGTTAAAGATAACATCCTTTAGGTCCGCGGGACAACCGATAACCACAAAAAACACATAGATAAGATAGGTACCGATTTCCTGGGCACCCTTGAGGTTTTCAAAAAATTTGGGGAAAAGGGAAGTACCCAGTACCGATATCACGGTGAGCATTACGTATTGATTGCCCAAAATCAGGGCGGGAAGTCCGGTCCAGAAGCCCGCTCCTTCCCCGGGGGTCAGCACCCCCTTGAGACCGGCGGCGATTTTGGTTGCCACTGTTACCACCACAAAGGCGGTCGCCACGGTGATGGCGATATCCAGCAGGGAAATATCCTTTCTGCCCCAGAAAGCCGCCGACATGGTTTTTGCCGTATCATTCTTGCCCCGCGCCTCAATTTGGGTCTGGAAAGGATGGGGATATTTTTTTTTGAAGAAGGTACTGCTGGGAATCCACAACAAAACAAAGATGACCAGCGCCATCACAAAATTGTCGGCAATAACCTCGGCGCTGAGCATGGTTTCGGAAATCTGGGTGGAACTCGCCACGGCAAAAAGGTTTACCCCGCCGCCGATATAAGAACCGGTGAGGATCCCCGCCATTTTATCCAGTTCGGGAATAAAATTTTTTAACAGGAAAAAGGAAATGATGACCCCGATCAGGGTCCCTATGGCGCTGATGTTAAAACACAAAAACATTTTCCCCGTATCTTTGATAATGCTTTTAATATTTGCCCGGAAGAGCAGCATCGCCACCGAAAGGGGAATAAAATAATCCCATACCGCGTCATAAACTCCCGCTGCGGTGGGAATAATCCGAAAATTGACTGCTAAAATCGCAAGAATAAGGCCTATGACCGGACCGGATAATTTTTCAGCCCATTTGTAACGTTGTTCCAGAAAAATCGAGATGGTAGCAAAGAGAAATAATATTGCCCATAAAACCCAGGTATCCCCTGCTTGTACTAAGGTACTCATACGCGCATCTCCTTTTTGGCTATTGGGCGATCACAAAACCGCCATATTATAGAAACACGGCATAGCAACTTTGTCAAGGCAGCAAGTTATTTTCCAGAGTAAATACTTTTATTATATTCCGGCTATACATTTTTTTTCAAATTTATTACCCTGTTTTTGCCGGAGGAGCTTTTTTATGGATGCATTAGGATATTATAACGGAAAATGGGGTCTCCTGGATGATATGACCGTACCGATGAATGATCGGGGCCTCTATTTTGGCGATGGGGTATACGATGCGGCGGTTTGTGTTAACCGGATCATTTTTACCCTGGATGAACATATCGACCGTTTTTTTACCAGCGCCGGACTGCTGGAGATTGAACCCTCCTGTTCAAAGGAGGAGCTTAAAACCCTGCTCCGCGATCTGATACAAAAGGTTGACAATCATTCTCTGCTGGCCTACTGGCAATGGACCCGGGGTACTTCCCGGCGGGATCATACCTTTCCGCCGGGACCGGCGAATCTTTTGATAACCTTCAAACCGATTCCTGTTTCCGATATTTACCGGAAAATCAAATTGATCACCTGCGAAGATACCCGTTTTCTTCATTGTAATATCAAAACCCTCAATTTAATACCCAATGTACTGGCAGCCCAACGGGCCAAGGAACAGGGCTGTAAGGAGGCGGTATTTCACCGGGGGGAAATCGTAACCGAAGGCGCCCACAGTAATGTACATATTTTGAAGGGGGGGGTCTTTATCACCCATCCGGCGGACAACCTGATCCTTCGGGGTATCGCCCGTTCCCATCTGCTCACGGCCTGTAAAAAGCTGGGAATCCCGGTGGAGGAGCGGCCCTTCACCCTGGCGGAGTTGTTTGACGCCGATGAAATCCTTGTTTCCAGTACCAGTACCATGGGGCTCGGCGTCGAGGCCGTTGACAATAAACCGGCGGGGGGTAAGGCGCCGGAATTACTTAAAAAACTCCAGGATGAAGTTTTTGGGGAATTCTGCGCCGCCACGGGTTGGAAATCTGACCCATTATGACCCAGCGGGAGCTTACCGAATATAATTTGGGAAAAAGCCTGGATTCCCTGATGCATCTGGATCCCCGGGGATACGGGGTTTGTAATATCCTGTATCACGGGGCCTATGAACGGGCGGGGGAGCCCCTGACCATCCATGGCGCCCGGCACATGATTACCCACAT